>JACMIX010000102.1 GCA_014380935.1 Gloeobacterales cyanobacterium ES-bin-141
CACGAGCTGCGACCGGCGGGAACAGCGCCCTATCAGTTCCCCTCCGTCTGTCCCGAGTGCGGGACCCCGGTAGTGCGTCTCGAACGCGAAGCGGTCACCCGCTGCCCTAACCCCGCCTGCCCGGCTATCGTCCGAGGCCGCATTGCCCACTGGTGTTCCCGCGACGCGCTCGACATCGAGGGTATCGGCGAGAAGCTCGTCGCCCAGTTGGTGGGGAGCGGCCGGGTCCGGGGCGTGGCTGACCTGTACATCCTCGGGGCCGAAGAACTGGCGAATTACGAACGCATGGGCCTCAAGTCGGCTCAGAATGTCCTGAAGGGGATCGAAGCCTCCCGCGAGCGGCCCTGGCCACGGGTGCTCTACGGTCTCGGAATTCGGCACGTGGGCAATACCATTGCCGTGACACTCGCCAAGGCCTTTCCCGGTGCCGAACAACTCGGTCATGCTACTGCCGGGCAAATCGGCGAAGTCTACGGCATCGGTCCTGAGATTGCCCGTTCGGTCGCGGATTGGTTTAGCCTCGCGGACAACCGCTACCTGCTCGAGCAGCTTGCCCGGCACGGGCTGCAACTGAGCAGCACGAGCGCGGGGGTGAGCGGTACATCCCTGCGCGGCAAAACATTCGTGCTCACTGGGACACTGCCGACGCTCTCCCGGACCGAGGCGACCGAACGCATCGAGCATGCGGGTGGTAAGGTCACGAGCTCTGTTAGTTCGCGCACGCACTACGTCGTCGCGGGCGCGAACGCCGGTAGCAAGCTTGAGAAAGCTCAACAACTGGGTATTCTTGTGATCGATGAGCAGGAGTTGCAAGTTCTGCTTCAGTCTGACGGGTAATCCGATCCAAATCTCGTGCGATTCAGTCACCAGGCAACGACACAAACATGCATGATCTCACAGCTCTCCATCCAACCCAGGCGCAGATCGAGCGCTGGCAGGCCGAAGCAAGACGTCGTTACCCAGCTTTCGGTATGCAGCTACAGTTTCGGCATGCAGCAGAGGGTTGGGAGTATAGTTTGCACTTTCAGCCGCTCGTGAGTGCAACGAGGATGCAGCCCGGTCCGGTATTTAGGCTTGAGCCGGATTGGTACCCCCTGGAGATGCTCTGGCAGGAGGACGGTAGTTCGGCAGTCGATTTTGTCTTTTCACTGTTCCCGAACCAAATAAGCCTTGATGAGGACTATGCACCGGGCTCCAGGCAACGCGTATCAAACTCGACGAAGTTTCGCGCCGCTGCTGTGGGCTTTGCGGTGGGGGCTGGACTGGTAACCGGTTTTGTTGGGGGTGGTTTGAGCGAGTGGTCATGGATTGGTGCGGGTGTAGGTGTCGCAACCGCCACTGTATTCAGCTGGCTGGCTGGATTAGACCCCGCGCAAGCGCTGGGTAAGGGATTGCACGTGCCTCCCTGGCGCCGGGGCTTGCGGCCCGAGACGGAGGCACATATCTTCTGGAACCGTGAGGCTCTCTCAGGAGCACGGTGGCCTTTGATGCTCGTGACCATGCTCGCCCTGGGGGCAGCCACGGCTCTGAATATCAGTTACCTGGTCACCGCAAACGACTATCTCAGGTCTATGGGTCTGGTGGGTCTGGCGATGGGGTGGCTTGGGTTCGCGGCCTGGTATCTGTCCTGGCCAGCCTCACATCCGCGCAACGGAAAGCTGCGACCCTATGGATGGATTTTTTTGTGCCTGGCCGGGCTCGAACTTGCTCTTGCTTGGGCGGGTATGCATTGATAGCCCGGCTCTACTCCGCTTTGCGTACTTCGTTGCTAAATTTGTGGGCCATGCGGGTGGGCTCTGGCAGGCGATACCCGCGCGAACATTTGAGTACCCAGTCCACAGCGCTTTCCAGGCTGATCTTGTGGCCCGCTGAGACATAAACGGGCCGGACCCTGGTGCGGGTCCGTACCACGCGACCGACGACTTCTTGTTTCCAGACAAGGTCCGTGCAGGCCCCGGCTTCCTCGGCTAAGGGACCAGCCGGTGCTCCTACCAGGATGGACTTTGCACAGCCGATAGTCGGTATGTCGAGGAAGAGACCCAGGTGGGAGGCGATTCCCAGCCTGCGCGGGTGGGCATAGCCCTGCCCATCGACGATCAGCAAGTCAGGTTTCACTGCCAACTGCTCGATAGCCGCGAGTACGGGCGGGGCTTCCCGAAAACTGAGCAGGCCCGGCACATAAGGAAAATCAACCTGACGGGTGACAGATTGTTTCTCGAGCACTTGCAGCGTTGGATATTCGAGGACGACCACCACTGCATGGACGAGCTTTTGCGGATCGTACGGATTGAAGCTGACGTCAACACCGGCAACGCTCGATATGTTGATAAACTCATCCTGCAACCGCAAATTCTGAGCCAGGCGCTTCTGCAATTCGACGGCATCTTTCGGAGCCAAGTCCCACCCATGCATACTCGGGTCTCCAGGAGTGCCAGTCTGAGAATATACTAGCTTTCGCATTTACCATTCAGGCAGACCATATGAACGAGCTAACGTCCAGAGATGAAGTAGTCGATATTCGCAGGTTTGGCAGTGGTAGCAAAAGCTTTGATGCTTCGGCGGCGCTGCAATCTGCCCTAAATAGAGGCTACAAAAATATCCACATACCTGGAGGCAACTGGGTTTTCAACAAGCCAGTCGTTGTACCTCCAAATACAGGTGTACGCATTTTCGGTACGAGTAACGCTTTCTCAATTCTGGAATGTCGTATGCCAAACAGCTACCGCGATCGAGGTATGATCGAATACTTTGCCCGCGACGGCTTTTCCTGGGGCATTGTTCTTGAGCATCTACACCTGGTAGGTAATGGTTCAACATGCCATGGGCTTTTTTTAAAACAAATATCTTACCCACTGCTTAAAGACATCAGTATTGAAGGCTTTGATGGAGCAGGGCTGCTGATTGACAAATGTCAGGATGGCGAATTTATTAACCTCAATGTCCAGGACTGTGGACGAACTTCTGGAAATCGCAAATCACTTGCAGACCGGACTGATGTCAGTAAAACCCTCTACTCAGCGATACATCTGACGAATATGTCTACCCCCGGTGATGCCAACAATATGCTGCGCTTTAATTCGCTGCAATGCGAAAACAACGTTACTTCCCCTTATATTTTTGTAAAAGTAGGTGTTGGTGTCGGACCAATCGGGATCTTCTTCTCACAGATTCATGGTGAGGTACGCAACCAGTCAGATTGGAACACTTTTGAGTTTCTGAGGGCCGAGGCAGGAGACTTTAATTTTGATGGAGTAGCGCTCTCAAGATTTAAACCCGGTGCCGGGTTTACGTTTACAGGATATGGAACTGCAACCTTCGCAAATTCACGTGCTCTTGATGGAGTTAGACATATAAAATCAGGTGTCGCGGCATCATTTCTAATCTCTAATTGTATAACTAACGATCTTTCGTGCGTGGGGCTTGATGGTGGCTATCTGGTGAGTAACTCCAAGGTGGGCAAAGTTTCTCTATCCTATCCGGGAGCGAGTAATCAGCGATTTTCAAATTGCGACATGGGTAATGTTACTATTGCAAACTCTGGTGGAAGTAGCCGTGGTGTCTATATTATCAACTGCACATTGGGCTCGCTGACAACCGATGCCAATACATCAAATGGCTACTATGCTTTCAACACGATCACTGGCAACCTGACCGGCAGTGGTTCCGGTAACAACTTCATCAACAACCTGGTTCTTGGCAAGACTCAAATTGCTCCAGGAAACTTTTCCTCTAAGAGTGCCGCTTTAACCGCGCCGATTAGCATGGCAGCCAATCCCGCAGCACTTGACCCAGATTTTTGTCGTCTGGAGCCTTTGAAGCCTCCCTCTACTCAGTACTCCGCACCTGAAGCACAGAGAGTGGCTGAGCTTGTTAATCGGCTACAGGTGCTTCTAAACGCTGAAATTGCCAGACGCAAAGACCTTGAAGCCCGTCTGATGGCTGCTCACCTTCTGAGCGAATCGCCGCTGTTAACGGATCGCAATTTGAGCAATGACGAGCCGCGTCTATAAATCTGCTCTCCTTGCAGGCATACGAACGTAAACCTATTTCAAGTTTGAGTTGGCTTCTGCCTCCTCAAGTCTGTATGGGAATGTCGCTGTATCCTCGACATCCTCAGAATTACTATCCAAAACCTGATCAGCTGCGGCTAGCAAAAAACCAACATTTATCCAGAAGAACACATGTAGGAACTCATAACCAATAAACATATTGAGTGCGATCGCAACACCACCCAGGAGGAAAGCAAGATAGCGCTCTTGATTCGTAGAAGTGAGTCTACGATAGGCAGTAATAAATTTTCTTAGCAACTGGATAAACAGAAACATGATCATGCTAAAGCCGATAATACCTGTCTCTGCCAGTATTTTTAAATAGTCAAAACTTGGATAGTAGGTTTTAGAAAGTGCATCCTTATTACCAGAAGAAAAGTAACCTATGTATGGTCCATACTGACCAGCTCCAATGCCTGTAATTGGACTGCCGGTAATAATAGTCACTAGATTGGCAGCGTTGAAAGCACGTTCAACAATAGCTCCACTACCACCGACATCGCTCAATGTCTCTGAAAAAATAGGCAAGGTACTGATGTAGTAAAAAATAGGTGGTACTAGAACAAGTACGCCCAGGCCGATAGGCTGACGGTACTGTTTATAAACGATCAGGACGTAGCTGATCACTATCACTAGAGAAACGATTGAGAATTTTGACTGCGAGATGACAAGGGCCAGAACGCTGACCAGTGCAACAGGCCAGAGACGCGAAATGTACCGATGTGAAAGCATCAATAGCAAAGGAGTCATGAAGATGATCGCAAACTGCTGTGGCTCCGCTGCCGTACCAGCTAGCCTCGGTATGAGTTCTCCAGTACCCCAAACACCTAAGTAGCCTCCAAAAGAGTTAGCAAGAATCGTGTTATCTATAGTAATTTCCAGGTAGTAGAATAATAGAAGAATATAGGCTATTGCGACTGAAAGACTGCCCGAGAGGATCAATAACCGTACGAGAGTGTCTTCTAACTGTGGGTACCGACGCAGAGTGTAGTAAATGACGAAGCCAGAGGCAAATGATGCGCCGTACTTTACCAAGTCTGAGGCAAACAATTGCAGGTCAAAATAGCTATCTAGCAAGTTCGGGCTTGACAGCAACTTCAGCGGTAAGTCAACAACTATATAAAGTACAAACAGAGAAGTAATCGACAGGTACAACTTCCCCAGTTTTCCAAATGCCGGACCGACATTGGATGCTAGAACAGCGATGGAGAAAGCCAGTCCCAATAAACCGACCATCCGTTGCAATGGCAATGCCACTCCAAACAGTTCTTCGGGGACTCTCAGCCACACAAAGCAGTAGAGAAAGGTAAGCAGAACGCTGATAAGCCTGAGCATAGCTAGTTACCGGGAATATCTCACTATACCGGACAGCAGCACTATATCAGACAGAAGCACGGGGCTCCACTGACTCTGCTATAAAGAGAGACATTTTTTATGAAGTTGAGAAGTTGAAATTGTGACAAGAAAGTGCTAGAGTCAATTACCTTCTAGCCTATCTTCTTATGCTGGATTCAGACATAAATAGAAAAGAACAGGTAGAAACAAA
>JACMIX010000103.1 GCA_014380935.1 Gloeobacterales cyanobacterium ES-bin-141
ATGTGCAGCATCCCCTCAAGCTGCATCTGTTGGTAAGCCTTCTCTCGCTCGGAGCCCACGTCCACCAGCCGTCTTGCGAGGGCTGCGATCGGTTGCGCCCCGGGCCTGAAACTCCTCATCCACCACCCGGCCGAACCGGGTAACTGGCTGCCCTGGCGTAACCGGGCGAGCAACCCCGCCTGAACGAGCGAAGACTTGCCGCTACCCGACGCCCCGACTACGGCAAGCAGAGCCTGCCCGCTCAGCGCGCAGACGAGTTCCTGGGTGAGTGACGCGCGACCATAAAAGTACTGCGCATCCTCTTCTGCAAAGGCCCTCAGACCCATATAGGGGCAGAGTCCCAGATCAAGTCCTTCGTCTGCGGAGGCACTGCCCACGTTGCCGGGCAAGACCTCGATGACCCCCTGGGCTCCCGAAAGCCATACATGCAGGTCGATCCCCGTCCCGGCCAGGTAGACTTGCAGGGCGCTAATCCAGCCCGCCACGGGCAGGCCGACCTGCGGGTCAATCGCTTCGAGCGTCTCAACTAGAGCCCTGGTGAAGTAGTCGGGTTCACCCGCGGGTGCAGCGGCGGCCAGCAGACACTGCCCCTGCTCAAGCCCGAGACGCAGCCCCTCCACCCAGTCGCCGAGCGAACGAGCACCCGGACAATCGAGGACGACGATCTGTTGGGCTGTCCTCGCCCGGTGCAATTCCTGTCTGAGCCAGGAGCGGCTCAGACGAACTCCGTCGCCCAAGACCAGCCAGGTCTCCCCTTCATCGGACTCGTCGATCCGCCCACGCAAATACAAAAAGACAGTCCGCCTGGATGGGGGTGCTGCCTGAGACTGAAGCTCGGGCGGAATCTCAGAACCAAGGCAGGCCCGGATCGCCTCGCGCACCTCTGACCAGTTTCGGCCGGGGCGAGGCCAGTACCCCACCTCAAATCCCCCCGCCGCGCGCATCATCTTACCGAGGGTCAGAGTCGCCTGGGTACCTGCAAGACCGTCGATTACCAGTGCCCGGCGCAGGCTACCCCGCGCTACTCCCTGGGGCTTGAGACCGATGATCAGCTCGCCCACCCCCTCGACGATCCGCTTGGGCGTTTGCAGAGGGTACTCGGCCTGAAAGTCACTCTCGCCACGGCCGCGCTTTTGCTGGTTGATCAGGCGCAACTGCTGGTTGGTCTTGTCGATGTGCTGCAAGGTCTGGTGATAGACATAGCGATACAGAGCATCGACACCAATGACCCCCTGCGCATCGGCTGCTTCCCCGCGGAGCCCACGCATCAGGTGATAGGTAAACACCCCATGTCCCAACTCGGGAAACTCCCAGGAACGCTGATTTTGATCACAGGACAGCAGGGCATAGAAACCTTTACTCTGTGCTGCCCGCAATCGCAACACCGACAGCAATTGCGCGGTCGGGTCGGGCAGGGACGTGTCCGTGGCACCTCTCACGCCCCTGAGGGTCATACCGCCGCTATGACACGCATCCAGCCACACCAGTTGCTGCCGAGCCGGACATTCACCCAGCTGTTCCAAGACCTCCGGCAAGCCCAGACCAGTAGCGAACAGATCGTCTTTTCGGGTGTCCGAAAAACACAGAAAAGCCTGTCGGCTCTGGGGTTCAAGGATTCCGTGACCCGAAAAATAAAACAGGACTGTGTCCTGTGGCTGGGCCTGGGAGGCGATCTGTTTTAAGCCCGCACGAACAGTCGCAAGCCGGGGAGATTGCGCTGCAAAATCGTGGTAGATCAAGATCTCTTTGTTGGGGAAGGCCCAGGTGGCCTGCGTAAGTGCCTCTGCTAGCCCCCGGCAGTCCGGTGCGCAATATTGCAGCGAGGAGAGATTATCGTCGTGATATTGATTGACCCCGACAAGCAGGACCCACAGCTTGGCATGACCTGTCTGCAGAGCGTGCCCGAAGCGCAAAGCGGAGCGACTGCTGATGCCAACACCGACAGGGGACATAAACTTTCAGCTGTGTAAAGGTATGACGAGTATAGCGGAAGCTTCAGGATCCGCATTGGTCAAGGTATACAGTGCTACGCCGGGGTAGTCTTACCCTTTAGTAAGTATTTATACGTTCACGTACTTCCCATCGCTCTCTAATCGCTTTAAACTTTAAGAAGTGTAAATGGTAATGAATCAATGAATTCCAACGTCAGCGCTTCTTCAATCGACAAGGCCTATGAGCAAGCCATGGAGATGGCAAAACCAGTAACCGTGCAGGTCGAGCCGACTGTTCAAGATGGGTCGATTCCGACCGACGAGTCAGTTATTGCAAGCAAGTTGGTAGAAGACACATTCACCCAGGCCCAAGAGATGGCAGAGCCCGGTGACACCCAATCCGAGGAAGCGCAAACTGCCGAGCAGAGCTAAGTGCAAATAGGTCCGGCAGGAATAGACCTGCCGGACTTTAATGATCTACTTCTTAAGTTCTAAAAAGGTATGTCCTCATCGTCATCAGGCACCGCTCCAGGGTCTATGGCGGGTAGATCACCAGCAGGTCTATATAGCCGGTTCTCGTCTACAAGTGATCTACCTGCAACGTTTTCATCGTCCCAATTGACAATTTCGCCGTCGAAAAAATCTGCCAGGCGGTGAACCATGCGGTCCAGTTCTTCTTCTGCGGGTGAAATGCTGGCGATCGGTTTTGGGTCCGGCTCGAGCGTTTGATGTACCCTGCTGTCTGCCACCTGCCTGGGAGAGGACTCAATCGCCGGAGGAGTCGGAGGTTCTACCGGCTGGGTCTGCTGCTGAATTGAGTCTGCGGCCGGACTACTCTGGGCCACACTGATTTCAAAGCGCACCTGCACAGCACGGCCCAGGCGCAGGCGCAGGCTCTCCTGAATAAGCTTGAAGCGTTTAGGTTCGGTAACTTTGCGAACGAAGAAATTGCTGCCGAAACCCAGAACAACTTCGAGGGGGGATTCTTTGAGTACGAAGCTCTGACGCATGAGGCCCTGAGTAGGCGGGTCAAGGTCTTTGATCCACACCTCCCAGTGCTCACTCAGCAGAACGTCTCCCCGTACCGCTGGTGCGGGAGCGATAGCGGGTGCAGGAGCAGGTGGCGGTTTAGAAGCCGGGGGCACAGCAGGAGTAGTCTCCTGCTGAATACTCCTGACAGGTGCAGGCACAAACTCCTGTGATCTAGGAGTAGGTGCGGGTGCTGGCATAGGCACCGTGGCAGGTAGCGATGTGGGTTGAGGGATAGTTGTAGCGGTCCGGACTGCCGCTGGTGGGTTGAGGAGTCCCAGGAGTGATACCTCGAGCCATAGCCGGGGCTGGGTGGTTCCTTTGAGTTGCGGTTGAGCCTGGGCGAGCCGTCCTTGCAGGTCTAAGATCCGGGCAACTGAATAGTGAACTGCCCGCTCTACCATCTGTTGCCAGGTTGGTGCACTCACGGCTGCCAGGTCGCGCCGCTCGGGTGCGGTACAGGCAATCAGGAGGTCGCGGTAAAAGGCCAGCAGATCCTGAAGCACCTGAATGGGCTCTTTGCCATTATCGAGCAGGTGGCGGACCTGCTCCAGGACCCTGACACTGTCCGCGCGCTCGATACTCTCAGCTAGAGCCAGCAACTCAAATTCACTCACCGCGCCCACCAGCTGCCAGACCCGCTCTGTGCTGATCGGCCCCTCAAGCAAGGACAGTTGATCGAGCAGACTCTGCGCATCGCGTAGTCCGCCCTGGGCAAGCTGGGCTACAAGCTCAAGCGCCGTGGGTTCGATGTCGATCCCTTCGGCACGGCTAATCTGCTTGAGGTGCTTGACCATAGCCTCCATGGGGATGCGCCGGAAATCAAAACGCTGGCAGCGAGAGATGACCGTGGGCAGGACTTTTTGAGGATCGGTTGTCGCGAGCACAAATACGACGCGGGGTGGGGGTTCCTCCAGTGTCTTCAATAGAGCATTGAAGGCGGCACCCGAGAGCATGTGACTTTCGTCAATAATGTATATCTTGCTGCGGCCCTGTACAGGTGCGAACTGCGCCCGCTCGATCAGCTCACGAATATTGTCCACTCCGGTGTTGGAGGCGGCATCGATCTCGATTACATCGAGGGCGTTGCCGTTGATGACCCCCAGGCACGAAGTGCATTTGCCGCAGGGTTCGGGAGTCGGTCCGTGCTCGCAGTTGAGGGCCTTGGCGATGAGCCGGGCAGTTGTCGTCTTGCCGGTTCCCCGCGAGCCTGTAAACAGGTAAGCGTGAGCAACACGGCCAGTATGAATTGCATTGGTCAGGGTAGTGACAATCGGCTCCTGGCCGACCATTTCGGAGAAGCGCTGGGGCCTATATTTTTGGTAAAGCGGTTCGTAACCCATCGAAAGCCTCTGCGCGTGCATCAAATTTAGCTTGCCCGACCGCTATCTATCCGTCGGTACAACGCAGCTTTACACAAGTGTGGCAATGTAGGGGCATATAGCCCCGACTGTGACCAACCCTATGCCTGCACCATCACCTCAGTACACCCAGAGCGGCTTTGAGAGCCTGACGGTACCCACACATCTGGGAACGATGGCCTATCAGGTTTCAAAACCCACGGACGCTAGTGCGACCCGGGAGACGCTCGTCTTTTTGCATGGGTTCGGTGGGGGATCGTCCTCTTACGAGTTTTCGCGGGTTTATCCTCATTTTGCCCCGAGATACCGGGTTGTGGCCGCGGACCTGATTGGCTGGGGACTCTCCGCCCATCCCGACCGTAGCTACCAGGTTGCCGACTATACGGAGACGATCACTGAATTTTTGACCCAGGTCTGCCCTGAGCCACCCATAGTTGTCGCCTCCAGTCTTACCGCAGGATTGGTCTGTCGCCTGGCCGTGGTCGCGCCCGAGCGCTTTCGCAAACTCCTACTCATTACACCCACAGGGTTGTCGGACTTCGGCACTGACCTGAGTGCCCCACCGATTACCTTTCTGGCCGGGCTTCCCTTCGTGGACAATTTCATCTACGAGCGGTTTGCCGCCGACCGCGGTGCGATTCGCCAGTTTCTAGAACAACGTTTGTTCGCCCGTCCCGAACGGGTCAGTGAGGACATCGTCGATGGGTACTGGTGGAGTGCAAACCAGCCCAATGCCGAGCGGGCCGCGCTGTCGTTCCTGCGCGGGGCGCTCAGCTTTGATTTGGCTGAGTTTATCCCCAACCTCCGTACCCCGGCTCACTTTATCTGGGGCGCGCAGGCCGGCTTCAACACCCTCGAAACCGGACGCAAGCTAGTCCTCCTTAATCCGCAGCTCGAACTGCACGTCATCGAGGATTGCGGGCTGGTGCCCCAACTCGAAAAACCCGAACAGACGCGGGCCTTACTGGCAAAATTACTAGAGTAGCCAGCTGCAACCCGCGTGAATTCTATTCAACCGCTTGAAGAG
>JACMIX010000104.1 GCA_014380935.1 Gloeobacterales cyanobacterium ES-bin-141
TACATACCCTCCGGCAGGTGATCATTGGTGGAAAAACTTTGGGCAGATATTCTCGGTCACCTTCAGGGGCACCTGAGCCGTCCCACTTTCGAGGCCTGGATCAAGCCCGCCACGGCACAGAGTTTTCAAGAGGATCATCTGGTCATCCAGACCCCCAACCCTTTCGCACGCAGTTGGCTCCACCAGCACTACGCCACGGCAATCACTCAGGCAGCCCAGGAAGTGAGCGGTAGGGCGATACAGATCAGTTTTGTCGTAGTCGAAGGAGCCGAGGAACCCACTCCCTCCCCTCAGCCTCCACCCGAACGGGACTCCCCGTCCACCCAGCCTGCTATCCACGCAGCCTCTCTAAACACGAAATACACTTTTTCGCGCTTCGTGGTTGGTCCCAACAACAAAATGGCTCATGTCGCGTCTCTGGTCGTGGCAGAAACACCTGGTCGCAGCTACAACCCGCTGTTTTTGTACGGTGGGGTGGGATTGGGCAAGACACACCTGATGCAGGCAATTGGCCATTATCGGCTCGAAATCGATCAAAACGCCCGCGTTGCCTATATCAGCACCGAGAGGTTCACCAACGACCTCATTGAGGCCATTCGCCGCGACTCCATGCAGAGCTTCCGCGACCACTACCGGCGCATGGACCTGTTGATCATCGATGACATACAGTTCATCGAGGGCAAAGAATACACCCAGGAAGAGTTCTTCCACACCTTCAATACCCTTTACGAGACAGGTAAGCAGATTGTTATCGCCTCAGACCGTCCTCCTCAGCTGATTCCACACCTCCAGGAGAGGCTCTCTTCACGCTTTTCGATGGGGCTGATCACCGATATTCAGCAACCAGATCTCGAGACGCGCATGGCTATTCTGCAAAAGAAAGCCGAGTACGAAAACATGTTCGTTCCTCAGGAAGTGATTCAACACATCGCCTCGGCCTACACCTCCAATATTCGTGAACTCGAAGGTGCCCTGATTCGTGCTGTGGCCTACGTTTCGATTTCGGGTCTGCCGATGACCGTTGAAACCATCAGCCCGATTCTCTCGCCGCCGCGTTCGCGTGGAGAGGTCACTCTCGATGCCATCCTCGATCTGATCACGAGTGAATTCAGCATCTCAATCGAGGAGTTGCGTAGTGACTCACGCAAGCGCGAGATTTCCCAGGCCCGTCAGATATGTATGTATTTACTCAGAACCCATACACAGTTGAGTTTGCCCAAGATCGGTGCCGCACTCGGGGGCAAAGACCATACCACCGTCATGTACGCCATCGAGAAGATGGAGCAGGCCAAGGTCAAGGACGTGCAGATGAGCCGGTTGTTGCAACGCCTGAGCAATCGCCTGGAGGCGGAAGCCCGCGACTAGCCGGGGCTAGGCCTCGACGTGGTAGCCTGCCGCCTTTTTATCGGTCAGGTAGGCCCGGATTGCCTCGCCCTGAGTCTCATAGCCGCCGCGGCCCATCAAACCGAAAGTTAGCACCTTGCTCAGTTCAACCCCGGGTTGATCGAGCGGATCGATCCGGTAGAGACCACCGGCAAAGACGGTGGCGAGTTCGTAGAGGTACATCAGACCGCCCAGGGTTGCCGCGTCCAGGGTATCGAGGGTGATTGTGTAGGATATGCGTCCTCCCTGGCGGAGGGCGAACTCGGTCGCTTGTTGCTCGGCGTTGAGTAACTGCCCGAAGGTGGCATTTTGTAGAAACCCGTAAGTCTCGATGCCCATCGCATCGGCGGAAATAGTCAGATCGCGCTTGTGTTCTTTGAGGGCTAGAAAGGCCATCAGCTTATCCTGGGGACCTTCGGCGTACAGTTGCAATTGCGAGTGCTGGTCGGTTGTACCGCGTGCTGAGACCGGCGTCTGGCCGGTGAGGATCTCCTCCGCATCGAGGGCAAAGCGCTTACCCAGGCTCTCGGCCCACAACTGACCGAACCACTGGGCAAAGCCGAAAAGGCGGTCCAGGTAAGGCATCATGACCGCGATCGAGCGGCCCTGGGTGCGGTCGGCCAGGTAATGAAGCGCCCCGACCAGATAGGCCGGATTTTCGAGCAGGTTTTCGGAGGTGCAGCGTTCGCGCATGGTTTTCGCACCGCCGAGCAATGCCCGAATGTCGATGCCGACTGCCGCTGCCGGTAACAGTCCCACGGCACTCAAGACCGAGTAGCGCCCACCCAGAGCGGTCGGGACTGGCAATGACTTGAAGCCGCGCTCGTTGATGAGTTTGCGGAAGCTGCCGGTGGTCGGGTCGGTGGTCAGGTACATCTGCTTGTGAAAATGGGCTGGATCAGCCAGTTGGTCGCTAACCCAGAGCATCTGGGCAACTGTTTCAGTCGTACCACCGGACTTGGAGATGGCATTGAAAGCAGTCTTGTCGAGGTCAGCAGTCTGCGTAAAAGTTGCAATGGTATCGGGATCGACATTATCCAGGAAGAACAGGCGTGGTCCCGGGGTCTTGCCCTGTAAGACACGTTCGTTGTAATAGGGACCGTTGAGAGCCTGATGTAGAGCGATTGCACCTAGCGAAGACCCACCAATGCCCAGGACGGCCAGGTTCTCGAAGCCAGTACGGATCTCATTTGCGAGTTGTTCGATAGCGTCTAGCTCGGCGTCAGTCTGGTCAATGACGTCGGCAAAGTACAGGTTGCCCTGCTGCCGCTGGGCCGCCAGGTTGTGGTGAATCTGCTTGCTCCTGGTCTGGAGTGCCTCCAGGGCAGCAATACTCAGCCCCCCGAAGCCGCCGTCGGCTGCAATCGCGTTGTAATAACTGAGTGTCAACATCGGCTTCGCCTAACTTAATTCGGGCTGATTTTATCGCAGATTCGTACGTATTCGACTAGACCGTGTGTCCGTAGACGCTGATAGCTCTGTCGCATGAGAGATTGTTAAATATATAGTGCCTGGTAGGTTTGAGGTAGCATTTCTGGGCTGGAGGAAGTCTACTCATGCCAAAGAAGACCTGGCTTATCTTCAACCCGGTTGCCGGTCAGGGAGATGTTGATCAGGACCTGGATGTTATTCACCGTTTGCTATGTCCGGCTTTTGATCTGCACGTCTATCTGACCACACCCGAGAAAGACGCTGACAGTCTTGCCCACGCTGCTCTCGAAGACGGTGCCGAGCTTGTTATCGCTTCGGGAGGCGATGGTACTCTCTCAGCAGTTGCCCAGGTCGTCGCAGGCACAGGTATTCCCCTCGGGATCATTCCTAGAGGTACCGCCAATGCCCTGGCAGCCTCCCTCGGCCTTCCCCAGGATCTGCAACAGGCCTGCCAAGTTATTCTGGACGGGCATGTGCATTGTATTGATACCGCCCGCTGTAATAGCCGGGTCATGATTCTTCTTGCAGGTATCGGCTTTGAGGCGGAGACCATCAAGCAGACATCGCGCCTGAGCAAAAACAGGCTAGGCATTCTGGCCTACGTGCTGTCCGGACTCAAACAGCTCAGTGGCATGTCAAACTTCAAGGTCGAAATCGAGACCGAGGAGCAACTCATTCATTGCAAGGCAGTTGCCGTCACCGTGGCCAACACGGCCCCGCCAACCTCGATCCTGGCTCAAGGTGCGGCCCAGGTCTGCCCGGACGACGGACAGCTCGATGTGACAATTGTCGCTGCCACCACACTGCTTGAGGCGGTGGCAACTGGTTACCACCTGCTCTCCACGGCAATGCGTGAACTTCCGACTGAGCGCGAAAATATCGGCTACCTGCGTTGCCGAAAACTGCGCATCCATACAGACCCGGTTCAGAAGGTTGTCGTGGATGGAGAAGTAGTCGAGACGACGCCCCTCGAAATAGAGTGTATGCCCCAAAGCTTGATCATCCTGGCTCCTCAGTCGGGTCAGACCCCAGAGGTGCCGGAGGAAAAACTCGAAGGTCTCCCCGGTTTGCGGGTGCAGAACAAGTAGGGGCACGCGGCAGTGTGCCCCTTACTCCCCTTTTCAAGACCGGATGCGAGTTTTCCTGAAGTTTTGTTAAAATCTGTTTGCGCCTGCCTAGTATTTAGAGACGCTACTCACCGTCCCGGAGACTTTTAATGCTGCGATTGGAACGTATCAGCAAGATCTACCCTACCGGTGAAGTTCTCAAGGACATCAACTGGGAAGTCAAACCCGGTGACCGCATTGGTCTGGTAGGGGTCAACGGTGCCGGTAAATCCACCCAACTGAAGATTATCGCCGGGGAAATCGAGCCTACCTCCGGAGAAGTCATTCGCCCGAACAGCCTGCACATTGCTTACCTCACCCAAGAATTCGAAGTAGACCTGACACGTACTGTGCGCGAAGAGTTCTGGACGGTTTTCAAAGTAGCTAACAAGGCGCAGCAGGCTCTGGCGCTTGTACACCAACAGATGGAGAGTGCGACTCCAGTAGAGCTCGATAAACTCATCCACCAGATGGACCGGTTGCAGCGCGAATTCGAGGCGGCAGGCGGCTACCAGCTCGAAGCTCGCATCGAAAAGATATTACCCGAGATGGGCTTTGAATCCGAGGACGGTGAGCGTCTGGTCAGTGCCTTCAGCGGCGGCTGGCAAATGCGCATGGGCCTGGGCAAGATTCTGCTCCAAAAACCTGACTTGCTGCTGCTGGACGAACCGACGAACCACCTCGACCTCGAAACCATCGAGTGGTTGGAGAGCTATCTCAAAAAACAGACCACACCGATGGTGATTGTCTCCCACGATCGGGAGTTCCTCGACCGGCTGTGTACACAGATTGTCGAGACCGAGCGCGGAGTCTCGGCGACGTATCTGGGCAACTACACTGCGTACTTGACCGCGAAGGCGGAGGGGCGCGAGGCACAACTGAGCGCATACGAGCGCCAGCAAAAAGAACTAACCCGCCAGCAAGCCTACGTGGATCGGTTCCGCGCGAGTGCCACGCGTAGCACCCAGGCCAAGAGTCGCGAGAAGCAACTGGACAAAATCGAGCGCATCGAGGCACCGGATGGGGGTCTGCGCGGCCTGCGTTTCCGGTTCCCTCCCGCGCCCCGCAGTGGTCGGGAGGTTGTCATCATCAAGGACCTGGTCCACACCTACGGCGAGAAGATCCTGTTTTTGGGGACTGACCTGCTCATCGAGCGGGGTGACCGCGTTGCGTTGCTTGGTCCCAATGGCGCGGGCAAATCTACCCTGTTGCACTTTATCGCCGGTATTGAAAAGCCGGTCGAGGGCGTAGCAAGGCTCGGGGACCATAACGTCATTGCCGGTTACTTCGAGCAAAACCAGGCCGAGGCCCTGGATCTCAGTAAGACGGTCATGGAAACGATTCATGACGAAGTTCCCCAATGGAAGAACGAGGAGGTCCGCACCTTGCTGGGCCGCTTCCTCTTCAGCGGTGATACCGTCTTCAAAAAAGTCGAAGCCCTGAGTGGTGGAGAAAAAGCGCGTCTCGCCCTGGCCAAGATGTTGCTGCGTCCGGCTAATCTGTTGCTCCTCGATGAGCCGACCAATCACCTGGACATTCCCGCCAAGGAGATGCTCGAAGAGGCCCTGCAAAACTACGAGGGTACGGCAGTCATGATCTCCCACGACCGTTATTTCATCTCTCAGGTAGCCAACAAAATCGTCGAGATCCGCGATGGTGAGTTGCGTCTCTACCGGGGCGATTATGAGTACTACCTCGAAAAGCTCGAAGAGGAAAAGCAAAAAGCACGTCTTGAGAAACTCACTGCTGAGCAGACTGTCAAGGCCGCAGACAAACGGGCAAAGCAAAAAGCAAAGAAGGCCGGCAAGTAAGAGCGTTCAACTACCCGGCATGGTCATTCCCCAACCTGCCAGGATACCGACTGCTGCGCTCATGCCAACGCTCAGGCCGCGTAGACGGTCATGGGCCGATTGCAAAGCAGCCGGGAACAGCTGGTGCAGACCGATATACAAAAATGTGCCTGCAAAAAAGGTTAGCAGCCAGTCCAAGGATTGCTCCGACAGACCCAGGGTAATAACTACCACAGCTCCCACCACCGGGGCGATGGCATTGGCAGCCAGGAACAACCGTGCGAGCACAGGGTCTTTGCGGGTACGCAGCACGAGTGTCACCGTGCTCACACCATCACAAAAGTCATGCAGGATAATGGCCAGTGCCACTCCGAGTCCGGTATGTCCGTCGCTCAAACCAACCCCGAGTGCTACTCCATCCACGAGACTGTGCAGAACGAGCGTACCCGCACCAAGCAGACCTAAGTCTGCTTGTCCCGCGGTATCGGCATCCAGGTGACTGATGTCTTGCTTGAGGCGGTAGTGATGCCACGCATACAGCAAACCGTACCCGGCCAGACTACTCAGTATTGCCCCAAAACCAAACTGCTCAAAACCGTGTGGCAAAAGGTCAAAACAGGCAACCGCCACCAGAATGCCGGCACTAAAACCAATCAGTTCCACGGGTAGACTTTTGAAGCGGAGGACGAAAAATCCTCCGGCTAAAGTCGCTGCAAATGTCAATAGCGCCAGGACAATCGCCAAGCCCACCCCGCCCAACCAGTTTCCTCATCATACAGAAAATAAGAATCATTCTCTTCCGCTCTTGCGCCAACGCACTGGGTGATGATTCTTCTAAGGCAGCAGTCCGGTGGGTACGTCCTCGTTCTCAGCGCCCTCAAAACTACTCACAGTGACGGGTTCCTCGGTCGGGTAAGCCATTCAAGAATAATATTGTTGACCTGCTCGGGGTCCTCGTCGTGCGGGCAGTGACCGAGTCCCGCGAGCGGGATGAAGTCAGCCCTGGGAGCATGACGGGTGAACTCACGGCCTCGGGCGATGGGTGTCCAGGGGTCCTTCTCCCCCCAGAGTACGAGCAGGGGACAGCGGACCTCGGGTAGCAGTTCCTCAGGAGCCGGACCTGCGTCGGCAGTCAGCACCGAGACGAAAACCTTGGCTGCTCCGGGGGTTGTCGAAGGTTGATAGAGCAACTCCACCAATTCGTCTGAGACAGCATCGTGATTTACGTAGACCCGCTTGAGGGTGTTGCGGATATTACGCCGGGAGCGGGCGTATTCAAAAAAGGTCTCAGCCAGTCCGGGGATACGCAGAATCATCTGCATCGCCCCCATGACCGGGCGCACCAGCGGGGGTAGTTCGTTGGGCCTGTGACTCAATCCCCCCGCGCAGTTAATCAACACTGCCGCGCAAACCAGGTCTGTGTGATGGGCACTCATCATCAATCCAACCAGGGCACCAATCGAGTTGCCGACGAGAATGACCCGCTCCCCGACGACTTCCAGGCAAAAATCGGCCAGTTGCTGCTCCCAGAGTTCGAGATTGTAGGCAAGGAGCGGCTTGGCTGAAGCCCCGAACCCCAACCAGTCAAGCGCGTAAACCCGGCGCCCCTGTGCAAGTTGGGCAATATTTTTGCGCCAGTGACCTGCTGAGGCTCCAAATCCGTGCAACAACACGACGGGGGGCGCAGTTATCGCACCTTCGGGCTCGGCTACCCAGTAACAAATCTCGTGTCCCCGCCACTGCCAGCTAGCTACCGTGGTCAAACGAGGTTGAATCCCGGTTTGCACAGACTCACCCTCCTGACTTTCTTTGTAAAGCTTCATACGGCTAATCGTATCTCAAGTTAGATGTCTGCCGCGCCGCAACGTTCTTACCCCGGCCAAAAAAATCCCGCCGGGGGGGACGGCGGGAGTAGAAGAGGGAAGGAAGCAAGGAGTTGCTTTATGCATTTATCATCGCTCAATTGAGACACTTAAGTGTAAACACCGAATAGTACATTGAACTAGATTAGATGAAGAGAAGATGTGCAATTGAAGTTGAGTATCGATGCATAAAAAAACACCGCCTGGGGGGAGGCGGTGTTGAGGGATTACACGATGCATTCAGTTCTTCTATGTATTCATCATTCCCTAATTAGGCGACTAGTGTGTAAACGGGGTGTTGTGTTTTCAACCAGATTGTATGAAGAAAAGATGGTTTATTTGTCAGCTTCAATTTCTTCCTTCAGCACGACCCTCGCAGAGGTATTTGATTAATTCAAGGATTTTCGCGATGCCCCTTATGGCTGACTCGATGCTCGTGGTTGAGCACTCATCGATACTTAATTGCTTCTACCCTTCTGCACCTGCAGCTACAAACCAACACTCGGCTTGCTTCTGCTGCCGGGTAACCGGATAATAATGTCCCGAACAGGTGAGGCGACACATTGAGCGAACGGTACAAGATTGCGGTGCTTCCCGGCGACGGGATTGGGCCTGAGATCATGGCAGTTGGGGTAGCGGTCCTGCAAGCGGTCGGCCCACGCCACGGTCTTGATTTCGAGTTTGTCGAGGCGCTTGCGGGTGGCGCTGCCATTGACGCGACCGGTGAACCCCTGCCGGTACAAACGCTTGAACTTTGCCGGAGGAGCGATGCCGTTTACCTGGGTGCCGTGGGGGGTCCACAGTGGGATACGCTTGGGGCCGACAAACGTCCGGAAAGAGCCCTACTGGGTCTGCGGGCGGGTCTGGGTCTGTTTGCAAACTTGCGTCCCGCGATAGTCCTCCCTCAACTGATCGATGCCTCCACCCTCAAGCGCGAAGTGATCGAGGGGGTTGACATTCTCGTCGTGCGCGAATTGATCGGTGGTATTTATTTCGGTCAACCCAAGGGAATTTTTCCCGAAATCAAAGGCGTACGCCGGGGCGTCAATACGATGAGCTACAGCGAGGTTGAGATCGAGCGTATCGGTCGGGTAGCCTTCGAGAGCGCACGTAAACGGAAAGGACGGCTCTGCTCGGTAGACAAAGCGAATGTCCTTGAGGTTTCACAACTCTGGCGCGAAAAAATTACCGCCCTTGCCCGTGAGTATCCTGACGTAGAACTTACCCACATGTACGTGGACAACTGCGCAATGCAGCTTGTACGCTGGCCCAAACAATTCGACACCATTGTTACGGGTAATTTGTTCGGGGATATTCTCTCCGATGAAGCCGCCATGCTGACCGGTTCAATCGGTATGTTGCCCTCGGCCTCACTGAGCCGGGGTGGAACGGGTGTCTTCGAGCCCGTTCACGGCTCCGCCCCCGATATTGCCGGTCAGGACAAGGCAAATCCGCTTGCCCAGGTGCTTTCCGGTGCAATGCTCCTGCGCTATGGTTTGGGCCAGCCCGAAGCTGCCGATGCCATTGAGCGGGCTGTCGGGACCGTCCTCGATCAGGGCTGGCGAACCGGGGACATCGCCGGTCCGAATACGCAGGTGATTGGTTGTCAGGCTATGGGGGAGAAGTTGCTGACTGTGCTTTAGGCCAGTGCCGTGTGCTTGCGAGACCCGGAACTGTTGTGTACAATTGTTCCCATTCACTTGCAAGTTTGACAAAGACATACCCCATGTCTCTATTAGTTTCGGAAGCTGCGGAAGAGGTTGTATTTCCCCCAGGGGACTTATGGAGCGATGAGCCGCCCATGGAGAGCGATCTTCACTGTAGACAGATGGAAATTTTGATCAGTTCTCTGGAGTACTGGTTGGGAGACCGCCAGGACTTTTATGTCTCGGGGAATCTCACGATTTACTACAGTCCCAACCAGCTCAAATCAGAGGACTTTCGCGGGCCGGATTTTTTTGCTGTTCTGGGAACTGAGCGTAGGGACCGGCGAAGTTGGGTAGTGTGCCAAGAAGACGGCAAGTACCCGAACATCATCATCGAGGTTCTGTCCGACAGCACAGCAGATGTCGATCGGGGTCTGAAAAAACAGATTTACCAGGATATTTTCCGCACCCCGGATTATTTTTGGTTTGACCCTAAAACTCTCGAGCTCACAGGGTTTCATCTCGTTGATGGGCAGTACCAGGAGTTAGTGCCGACGGGCGAAGGCTGGTTGAGCAGTCGGCAACTGGAGCTGAATCTGGGTATTCACGAGGGCCGATTGCGGTTCTTTAGTATGGATGGTGAGCTAGTACCGTTAGTACAGGAAGTGGCCGCACAGGAGCGTGAGCGAGCAGACCAGGAGCGTGCGCGGGCAGACCGGGAGCACGAACAGGCTAATCAGGAACGTGCGCGGGCAGACCGGGAGCACGAACAGGCTAATCAGGAACGTGCGCGGGCAGACGCCCTTGTCCAGAGGTTGAGGGAGTTGGGTATCGATCCCTAGCTTGCGCGGGCCGAACTCGATTGCTCCTCGAGCAAGCCGAGGGCGCGGATCTGAGGCCAGGTAAATGCGACTGCCAGTACCACGGCTACCGTGCCGATTCCACCGCCGACTACGGCGAGGACAGGCCCGAATAGGGCTGCCGCCACTCCAGACTCAAAGCCACCCAATTCGTTCGACGAACCGATAAAGACGCTGTTGACGGCGGAAACCCTGCCGCGCATATAGTCCGGTGTACGCAGCTGCACGAGGGTATGACGCACAACGACACTGATATTGTCGAGGGCTCCGCTCAATACCAACATCAGCAGCGAAAGCCAGAACCAGCGCGAGAGACCGAACACAACGGTTACGACCCCAAATCCCGCGACTGCCCACAGCAGAGTCTTCCCGGCCTGACGCAGGGGAGGTAGATGGGCGAGCGCGAAGGCCATGACGAAGGCCCCGATAGCAGGTGCGGCCCGCAGCCAGCCAAATTC
Source organism: Gloeobacterales cyanobacterium ES-bin-141 (assembly GCA_014380935.1). Lineage (GTDB taxonomy): Bacteria > Cyanobacteriota > Cyanobacteriia > Gloeobacterales > Gloeobacteraceae > JACMIX01. The sequence continues at coordinate 10,537 of JACMIX010000104.1, forward strand.
CGCCGGACCGACCTGCAAAATGTCCTTGGCAAAGACCGGTAGCAGCGTGGTCGCCCCGCCCAACAGCACGGCAAACATGTCCAGGGTGAGCGCTGCCAGGATGAGTTTGGAGCGCCAGACAAAACTGATACCCGCTACCAGGGACTTGAAAGAAGGGGCTTCGGGTGAGGGTTGCCGCTGCCGTCCACCGATGAATGCCACACAACCGAAACTGGCCAGGATCAGGAGGGCATCGACCACATACACCAGTGCGGCTTCTCCCTGCAGGGCGATGAGCAGACCGCCGATGGCGGGTCCCGCCATCGATGCCACCTGAAAACCGGAACTGTTCCACA
>JACMIX010000105.1 GCA_014380935.1 Gloeobacterales cyanobacterium ES-bin-141
CTGAGCAACAGTAGAGGCAGTGTGGTACACGACATGTACAGCGAATTAAAGTCCACGAGCGGGTATCGTCAGGCACAGTACAGTATCGCCGCTTTGATCTTGTTTATCGAAGCAGTAGAATACCTGGCCCCGACTGGTTTTATCTTCAGCTACCTCTACGCGGTACCCATTTTGATTGCTGCCAACCGCCTGAGCGAGCAGCAGACTCAGGCCGTCACGGCTCTGAGTCTTATCTCCACATTGCTTGGACTATTTATTCCCAACCTTGGGCTTGATAGTCTGACACTTGTCAACCGACTTATCATTTGCTCGGCTCTGGGAACCGTCTGCTACTTGAGCTTGCAGTATCGACAGGTACAGCAAGAGGCATCTAGCCAGCGCCTTCGGTTGCAAAGCCAGGAGCAACTGCTGCGAACCTACGAGAACTTTACCGCCGCGCTCACCCATGATCTGAAAACACCGCTGCAAGGAATGGAGCAAACGCTGCATTTTTTTGCCCGAGGGCAATTCGGCACGCTCACCGAGGCCCAAAAACAGGTCGTGCAGTTGTTCGAGCGCTCACTGAGCCAACTCTTAGAACTCACGGACACATTACTGGCGATTTACCGCAACGAACGGGAGCCCCTGAAACTAGGGATGCGGCCCGTTAATCTCGATGTGGTGGCAGCCGAGATAGTCACTCGCTGGATTGAGCCCGCGGTTGTCCGCCGGGTCGAACTGATTTATGAAGGGCGAGAAGGTGCCTGGGTTCAGGCCGATCCATTACAGTTGGGGCGTGCGGTCACCAACCTGGTGGCCAACGCTGTCAAGTACACCCGTCTGGGTTCGCAAGTGCAAGTCCAACTTGTTGCCGGAGCAGCGGACGAACTGTGGCTGCAAGTGAGCGACAGTGGCCCGGGCATTCCCGAGGAAGATCTTGAGCGTATTTTCGAGCAGTTCTACCAGTCGCCCCTGACACGCCAGAGCCTGGGTACAGGGCTGGGGTTGTACTTAAGCCGGCAGATTGTCGAAGCGCATGGAGGACGCATCTGGGCTGTCAACAAGCCCCGGCAGGGTTGCACTTTCGTCATTGCCCTGCCGGGACAATCTTTGAACGTCTCGCTAAAACAAGGCAAGGGAATGTGAGCGAAGCGATACGCGTACTGCTGGTTGAGGACGACCCCGTCTTTCGGGTAGGACTGCGTGTGATTCTCGAGCAGAGCAGTCGGGTGATGCTGGTCGGTGAGGCAAGTGAAGGGGAGGTTGCCCTGCAACTGACTGAGCGGTTGCAGCCCCATATTGTCCTGCTCGATATCGGTCTACCGGGAGCGATAGGTCCCTGCGAGATCGTGAGCACGCTCAAGGAACGCCAATCGCATTTGCGAGTACTGGCTCTGACATCTCATATCGAACCGCGCTCAGTTCGATTACTGCTCGAGGCGGGTATCGATGGTTACTGCGTCAAGGGCATCGAGCCGGAACAGTTGCTGCAGGCAATCGAGCAGGTGAATGCCGGTCACGCGTGGTGGGACGGCAAAGTTGCCCTTCACTTGCGCTCCTCGCCCGGATCTGGCGGGCGCGACCACGGGCTGACCTTGAGGGAGAAGCAGGTACTCGGGTTGCTGGCTCGGGGCCTGAGCAATCAACAAATAGGCAAGGAACTTTTCATCTCCCTCGGCACAGTTCAGGTGCATGTACACACCGTCCTGCGCAAACTTGGCGTACGCGACCGCACTCAGGCGGCAATTCTGGCCGTGCAGGAAGGATTGGTAGGTGGACCTCAGTAAGGAGCACCTCAACAAGCCGTGTCAGGAGGCCATTCAGGTGACGCCTGCCTTCAAACCGGCCACAAGTAGGGCTATCACGGTGCGGACTTCCGCATCGGTTGGCGGTTCATGGAGCGTACTCACGAGGCTGGGGTGGTGGAAACGGGTTGTGGCGTTCCAGACTGCAAGGGCAGCTGTAGGAGGATCACCGCTCTGAAATTCGCCAGTTGCGCAGCCGTCGGCCACAATCTGCTCCAGCTGTTTGAGCAGAGTGGCCACATGCCGGGTAACAACGTCGCGCGAAGCCTCGGCCACGGAGTGATACATGGCAAACACCTCCGGATCGTCGTGTACCTTGTGCCACTTGATCCGCATCAGGGTCAAAACCCAGCTTTCGAGGCGCTCGGCCGCCGGTTCGTCGCCTGCGGCCAGGACAGCTAGGGGGGCCGATACGTTTTCCAGCCAGCGTTCGGCAATCGCGTCGAGCAAGGCCGCTTTGCTCGTGAAGTGCCGGTAGATGTTGCCGTGGCTCATCCCCAGTACCCGCGCCACATCCGTCACGGCGAGCTTGCCCGGACCCAAGCGCCGCAGCAAAGTCTCGGTTGCCTCTAAAATCCGTTCACGGACAGTCTCGGCCACTGGGGGGTGATTGTCTCCGGTTCGATATCGGCGCTATTGATCAGCCATTCAAGAGCGCCATCTGATCTGAACTGTAGCGCGATCCGGCCACTGCCGCAGGCGGGACAGCGCTCTCGATCCGGGCCAGGTCTTCTGGTGAGAGCTGTAGCTCGACTGCCCCGAGTGCCTCCTGCAGCCGCTCCCGTCGCCGCGCACCAACCAGGGGAACAATGTCCTCGCCCCGCGAGAGCACCCAGGCAATGGCCAGCTGGGCGACCGATGCCCCCCTCTCGGTTGCAAGTCCTCGCAGGACATCCACCAGACTCAGGTTTTGCTCCAGGTTCTCGGCGCTGAAGCGTGGCAGGTGAGCACGGGAGTCCCCGGCACCGAAGCTCCCCGCTCCCCGGTCACTCAATAGACCACGCGAGAGTACGCCGTAGGCTACAAGCCCGACACCCAGTTCGCGCAGCACCGGCAGCAACTCGGCTTCTGCTTCCCGGGAGACCAGAGAGTATTCTACTTCCAGGGCAGTGATCGGGTGAACAGCATGGGCTCGGCGCAAGGTTGCGGCAGAAGCCTCCGATAGGCCGACATGCCGTACGTAACCGGCCTGAATCAACTCGGCAATCGCCCCGACGGTTTCCTCGATGGGAACACTCGGATCGACTCGTGCCGGCTGGTAGAGGTCGATGTAGTCTGTACCAAGTCTATGCAGGCTGTAGGACAGAAAATTTTTGACCGACGCCGGTCTGTTGTCGATGCCGACGAAGCTACCATCGGGCGCACGCTGTGCCCCAAACTTGACCGACAGAAAAACCCGGTCGCGGTGGTGACGGATTGCCTCGCGCAGGAGCAGTTCGTTGTGCCCCATACCGTAGAAGTCACCCGTGTTCAAAAGGGTAATCCCCGCCTCCATGGCGGCCCCGATCGTGGCGAGGCTTTCTTGCTCGTCGGAGTGACCATAAAAATCTGACATGCCCATACAACCAAGACCCACGAGCGATACATGGGGTCCACCTGAGCCCAATTGCCGCTGCTGCATAATCCAGCTCCCTTTGCTACTGTTTCTGCTCCAACCGTAACTCAGCAAATGACAAAAAACAATATTTGTCATTTGTCATGATTTCAGGAACATGGACCGCGAGTGTCACCGGGCTCTGTGAACTTAGCGAAGCAAGCCACTACGAGTACGAGCTATCAAGCTATTCAGCACGGTTGCCCTGAGGCTTGAAGATGACTTGAAGCAGTTCATAGGGCAGTCC
>JACMIX010000106.1 GCA_014380935.1 Gloeobacterales cyanobacterium ES-bin-141
CAACTGCACGGACGACACCCCGGCGGTCGTCGCCCGCTATATCCGGCAAAGCCGCATACCCGACCTGCGCATCATCGTCGAATCGGTCCAGGGCCTGACTCCCGCCCGGCTCTGCGGCGTGCGGCACACCGAGGCCGACTGGATCGCTTTTGTGGACGATGACTGCCTGTTACAGGAGGACTGGGTGGCGCGGGCGGCCCAATTTACCCAGCTTCACCCCGACTGCGGCGCCTTCGGCGGCAAGGTCATTCTCGAATGGCAGACTCCGCCCCCGCGCTACGTGTTGGACTTCGGCTACTCGTTTGCCGAACAGGACCACGGACCCCTGCCGCTGCAACCGGTCTGTCTTGCCGGGGCTGGTCTCATCGTCCGCCGCCAGGCACTCATCGATTGTGACTGGATGCGCATGCCGTTGCTGCGCGACCGGGTGGGCCAGCAACTCGTCTCCGGTGGCGACGTCGAGATTGTCCTGCGCATCGTCGGGGCGGGCTATGCAATCTGGTACAACCCCGAAATGCGCTTGCGGCACATCATTCCACCCCGGCGCACCGCCCACCAGTACCTGCTCTCGATCAACCACGGCCTCGGTACCAGTCAGGCTTACGCCGACAGCCTGGTTTGGCCCGGTTCTTTTCCCGCCTGGTTGAGCGCGGCGGTCCTGGGTAACCTCAGGGCTTCGCGGGACTTAATGGTCGAGCGCGTGAAGACCGTTCTCAGGCGCGGCTACCGTGAACGCGCCGCTATCGAAGTCACCACGGCTTTCGTGCGCGGCCGCTGGGCAGGTATAGGCCGGATGCTCGTGATGAACCCCGAAGACCGGCGCGCTTTGTTGGGGTGTGCCCGGACGAGGGGAGTTCCGGTGCAAAAATAGTGAATGCTGCAACACTTCTGCACATCTGTGCGCTAGAAAGCTGACGGTGCTGGGACCGGATGTGGCACCTCGCCATCGACCTTGCACCGCTTTTTATGAAGCGGTGCTGCAAGGCTCAGACAGATTCGGGGTTAAACACCAGCGAGACCGAGTTCAGGCAATAGCGCAGACCCGTGGGCCGAGGTCCGTCCTGAAAGACGTGGCCGAGGTGAGCGTCGCACTGGGCACACAGGACTTCGGTGCGGACCATCCCGTGACTCGAATCGCTCTTAGATTCGACGTTTTCATCTTTGATTGGGGCGATAAAACTCGGCCAGCCTGTGCCCGAGTCGAACTTGGTCTTAGAAGCAAAAAGCGGAAGCCCACAGCAGACGCAGGTATAGGTGCCGGATTCTTTGTTGTCTGTAAAAGCGCCGCAAAACGGCCGCTCGGTTCCTTTCTGGCGAGTGACCCGGTACTGCTCGGGGGTCAGCTGCTGCCGCCACTGTTCGTCAGATTTCAAGACTTTTTGCACCGTTATTCCCCTGGAGCAAGATTGCTATACCCACTTCTAATAGATCGTAGCCTGCTTTTCAGGGAGCCGCGATTTGGGTGTTGAACCTGCCCAGTAGCAGCCGACGCAAAGCTTACCGCGCAGCGATCGACCGAGGTGCGGCAGCCGCTTTACGGGTTTTGGCGTTGGCCACCTTGCGCGAAGCGTTGGGCTTTGCCTGGTGGTCAGCCCTGGCGACCGTCCCCTGTGCAGGTGTCTGAGCCGTGCTCGCCTTACCGGCTACAAAAGCACCGCTCAGCGCGACGAGCAATGCCGCTAAGACTGCGCCACCCTTCCAGGTCATTGAAAGTCTGGACTTGCCCGTGGTCGGCCCTGCAGCGGGCACTGTCCCCGATGCCGAGCGCACAGAAATAGTGGAGGACGTAACCGCGCCTGGGGCCTTGAGGCTTTGCCCTTGAGCGGTCACTAAACCAGATTTCACACTCTGAACAATCTGGAAGGCGACCGCGACTGGAAAATCATATTTCTGGCAGAAATGCTCAAGTACTTCCAGTTTGCGCTCGGTCGGTGGTCCCTGTTGGAAGCAGGCTTCTGCCAGGCTGGTGAACTTGTCGAGATTGTGTTGGTAGAGCGTTTGCTCAAAGAGCTGCCTGAGCTGATAATTGCGTTCGTCAAGCAGATAATATTCGGCCTCCCGCCAGGTATAACCCAGGACGTATCGGTGTGTCCGACCGGTCTGCCTGCTCCGATAAATAAAGTAAATGAGCGCGTCGCTGGCCTTGTCATCTTCTACACGAACCAGGATCTTTGAAGTCTGTGCAAGGCTGATTTTTTCGCTAAGGGTAAGTTTAGGGGAGAGTAGTTGCATGGGGTGGGGGAAGAATTGGTTGATTGCACGGATACCGCTGCTGCGACTGCGGTAATTACTTAGTATTATGCTCACCATTCAGCTGGAATGGGATGCGGAAGTTCAGTGCGTATCGATACTGAAAACCGGCGGGACTGCGCGTGAGTTTGAAGGTCGAGTAGGCATTGAAGTAGTCGGGCGTCTAGTTGGGCATGGGTGCGGTTCCTCTGTTGCGGCGTCCCGTGTAACGGA
>JACMIX010000107.1 GCA_014380935.1 Gloeobacterales cyanobacterium ES-bin-141
CACAAGCGTTACCAAGGCGATGATCTACTACTATTTCGGCAGCAAAGAGGGATTGTACGAGGTGATGCTCGAGCGGGCTTTCAGCGAGCGCTTCCGTTCGCTTCAGCAGATGAACCTGGATGAACTGCCGCCCGAGCGGGCTCTCGAGGCGATTGCACGCTGGTTCCTCACAGACATGGCGCGCAACACCAACCTGCCCACGATCCTCTTCTACGAGGGGATTCAAAACAAGGGCAAGTACTACAAGCGCATCGGTATCCTGGCCATCTACGAGAAGATTGCGAACGTCCTCGAGCGGGGGATGGCAAGCGGGGTCTTCCGGCCCCTCGACCCCCGCCACGTGGCGGTCAACATCGTGGGTCTGTGCAACTTCTACTTCTGTGCCCGTGAAAACATCAAGCACCTCTGGCCTGATCGGCAAATTCTCAGCAAACCGATGCTCGAAGAGCACCTATCCGAGGCCATTGATATGGTGCTTGCCAGTGTAAGCGCGAGAAATCCCTACCCTGGCGAGTGATGCAGCGCACGGGTCATCGCATACGGGTGCAACCTACCGGGTATCTGAATGTGTACTGTCTAGACGTAGCGATACGTTCATCGAGCGTCTTGTAGACAACGTTGTAATCAATATCGGAAAGTGGATTTCGCTCGGCATCGAGCATCTCTTCGGACGCTATGATCCGGTCTTTCAGATTCAGATCATTGAGCAGATCGTTGATTTTGTTGGCTTTGACTTCTCGACTAAAAAAGGTAAAAGGCTTCTTGAAGATGATCGAAAATACCGCGCCGTGGTAGAAGTTTGTGAACACATACAAATCGGTACCAGCTTGACACCTCAAAATCTACACACTTTTGAGCCAGACTGCTAGTGTTGAGTGTGATAAGGACTAATCTTAGTCGTCCCGGTGAGTTTGAGTTCGCCTGGATTCTTGTCCATAACTCAAGTCTTTGAGTATGCGCATGGCGGCATTGTGTCCAGCTGCCCCAATCACCGAGCCTGCCGGGTGACAGGCAGCACTTGCCGAATAGAGTCCCTGGACGGGTGTCGTGTGGGGAAGCCGGTCGGCGAAGCCAAAGGTGTTGTCGATGTGGTGAATGTGCCCCCGGGTGATGCCGAAGTGCTGCTCGATTTTCTGGGGGTGCAGTGCAAACACTTCCTCGACCAGTTCCGAGGTGCCGGGTGCGAAGCGGTCGCAGATCGAGAGCAGATGGGCCACGTAGCGGTCCTCCTCGGCCTCCCAGGTTGTTCCCTTGAGTGCATAAGGTACCCACTGCACGAATAGGGCTGCGCTGTGGTGTCCCCGGGCATCTCGCAAGGACGGGTCGCGGGTGGTGTGGATGTACCACTCGATGGTCGGGAACTCAGCCAGGCGGCCGGCCTGTACATCTGCAAAGGCACCCCGGAGCGATTGCAACACCTCGCGCTCGTCGGGTAACAGGTGAATGGTCGTGCCGTACTGGCCCCGATCCTCCGGCAGACAGCTAAATTTGGGCAGATCCCGCAGGCACAGATTCAGCTTAAAAGTCGAGCCGTCCCGCCGGTACCCGTCCAGCCGGGTGTTGTAGTCCTCGGTCAGGTTCGTGGCTCCTGCCAGTTCACGTAGACGGAACGGATCGGCGTTGACGACCACTACCGTGGCACGCAGTTCGGTACCGTCCTCGAAGACGACACCCCGGACAATGCCTCCCTCGATCAAGACCCGCGTAACGCCCCGGCCTGTCTCGACACGGGCACCCGCTTTGCGGGCAGCCTCCCCGAGGCGCTCGGTCACTGTACCCATCCCGCCCTCGACCATCATCCAGGTGCCGTCAGCCCCGGGGAGGCGGCACATGTTGTGGATGAGGAAGTTCATGCCGGTGCCGGGGGTGTCCCAGGTACCGTAGAGCCCCGAAAAACCGTCTGTTACCGCGTACATGGCTTTGAGCAGGTCGCTTTTGAAGCCGAAGCGCTCCAGATAAGCCCCGACCGGCTTGCGGCACAGATCGACGAATACTGCCTGCAAGGAGGGCCGTACGCAGCGCGCGGCCGTCTCCTCGATGGAGAGCGGTTCCTCAAGCCAGGTGGCCGCGATGTCGGTGCGCAACTGGGTGATTTCTGCTTGCAACCGGCAATTGGCCTGCCAGTCGGCTGCTGAGAAAAAGGCGGTGAACTGACGCTGCATCGCGTCCCGGTCCGAGCCGAACAGCAAGTAGCGCCCATCGGTAGTCGGTAGAAAATAATGTGGGTCACGCCGTATAAGCGGAATGTCCACCTCCAGAATCTCCAACAGTTCGGGCGGCATCAGTCCGAGCAAGTAGGCCCCGGTCGAGCAACGCAGTCCGGGTGCTTTGCGAAAGGGTTGCTCGGTGCGCACTGCTCCACCGATGACGTCCTTTTGTTCGACTACCAGGACCTCAAGACCCGCACGCGCGAGCAACAGTGCCGCCACCAGACCGTTGTGCCCGGCACCGACTACGAGGACATCCACATGACTACCCACGGCTTTCCACAACTATGTATCTGGTAAAGCACTATGCCATACGGATACGGAAGTCTGCGACCTGGGCAGGATGCCCACCTGTCCACTTCTGGAAGTGAATGAATTCATGACACAAGACCAGCAGCCACGGACACCCTCCACGCCCACGCCCGAGCCAGTCGAGTCGGCCAGGGCTGCCGGTCTGCGCTACGTCACCGACATAGACCCCGGCATCCGGCGCCAGCGCTCCGGCAAAGGCTTTCGCTACATCGGTATCAAGGGTGAGCCGATCCGCGACCCGGCCGAGCTGAAGCGCATTCAATCCCTGGCCATCCCACCGGCTTACACTGACGTCTGGATCTGCCCGCACAGCAATGGACACCTGCAGGCAACGGGCCGTGACGCCAAGAAGCGCAAGCAGTACCGCTACCATCCCCGCTGGCGCAAGGTACGCGATGAGGCGAAGTACGACCGGATGATGGCCTTCGGCAAGGCCTTGCCGCGTATTCGCGCCTCGACGGACCGGGACCTGGGGCGTCCCGGATTGCCGCGCGAGAAGGTACTCGCCACGGTGGTCCGGCTTCTGGAGGCGACGCTCATCCGGGTCGGCAACGAAGAATACGCGAAGACCAACCGTTCATTCGGCCTGACTACTCTGCGCAACCGGCATGTCGCCATCGAAGGCTCGACGCTTCAGTTCGAGTTTCGCGGTAAAAGCGGTAAGTACCACACCATCAGTGTCAAGGACCGCCGCCTGGCAAAGATCGTCGAGCGTTGCCGGGACATCCCGGGTTACGAACTCTTCCAGTACCTCGATGAGGACGGTGGGCGGCAGACGATTGACTCCGCCGACGTCAATGCGTACCTGCAGGAGAGCACGGGGCAGGACTTTACTGCCAAGGACTTCCGGACCTGGGCGGGTACTGTACTCGCAGCGCTCGCCTTGCAGGAATTTGAGGCGTTTGACTCCCAAACCCAGGCCAAGAAAAACATCGTGCAGGCAATTGAAACGGTCGCGGAGCGGCTCGGCAACACACCATCCATCTGCCGCAAGTGCTACGTGCATCCCGCAGTCATCGACTCTTACCTGGATGGCTCGATGATTCAGACGCTCAAACAACTGGCCGAGCAAGAAATGACCGAATCACTGCACGAACTGCCCGCCGAGGAGGCTGCTGTCATGGCTCTCCTTCGACAACGCCTCGCCCGCGCGGAGCAAACAGATAAAACGGACTTACGTGCCTGATCTCGGGGGAATCGTTCCCGCAAAATAACCCCGCCAGACTTCGACCAGTTCTTGTGCCTCGACGGTCCCCTCGAGCGGGAAGTTGGCCAAAAACTCTTTGTCGGTGACCGGGTTGTAGGGTCCTTCTTTGAGTTCGAGCAGGGCCGTATCCGCTACCAGGGCTACCAGGGTGTGGCAGGTGCCCTCGGCAAGTTCGATACCAGTGGTGGGACCGTGGGCACTGATGCGCTCTGTGTGTGTGATTTGTCCCTCGTTATCAAAGAGAATCATGCCCAGGTCGCCGCGCAGAACCAGGAAGAATTCAAATCCGTTCATGCCCGCTGTCCGGCGATGTCGGTGAGGACGCACGTAAGTGCCCGGCTGTAGAGCATTGATGAAACGCTGGACTTTCTCTGCGGGTTGGTGAAAGTCGTGGTTCTGGCGCAGACGGGGACGGGTGCGGGCCTCGTGGGTCACTTTGTCGAGCAGCTCCTGGGTGAGGCGTTTGATGGGCGGTTCCACGCGGTATCTCCTGGGATGACCTGAGCCATTCAAAGAATACTCTCACCAGAAGCGTGGGGCTATTTTGCCGCGTAAGGCACATCTGAGATACTAGGTAAAGTCTTTGGAGAGCGCTATGGGCGGTCGTAAGGTGCAGGGTTCTCGTGCGCGGAGCAAATTCCTGGGGCTGGGATTGAGCCTCGTCGTGGCTATGGCAAGTGGTCCAGTAGGCGCACGCATCCAGCGGGTAGTTGATAGTGCCCTGGATGTCTCCTTCGTACCGCCGCCCTACTTCCAGACTCAGCCGGTGACTAAAGGCGGAGTAGTTCACTTCAGTCTGGTTCCCCCCGATAAGAGCGTGACAATCAGCACGGGCGGTTACAAAGACAAAAAACTGCACAACTCCCCACCCATGGAGCCGGAGCAGGTCAAGGCCGCCTGTACTAATGCCCTGGGCCAGCTGGGCAAGGGTTTTACAATTACCCTCAGCAAGCGCTTTCTGCTCGACAGCCAGAACGGAGCCGAATGTCAGTTTACCGATACCAAAGGACGCACCGTGCACTGGGTCGGGGCGACGGTTCCGGCCCAGATGGTCCTGTTTATGGCCGACTGGCCTAAACCGCCCTCCAAGGAGCAAGTAACCATCTTTCGCCAATTCCTGGGCGGCATCCAGATCTTCTAGATTCACCGGGGAAGCAAATTACTTTTCGAGGTGCTGTCTGCCATCTCACTGCCAAGCGGACTCGGATGGCAGTATACCTGGGTGCAAAGTCACGCAGGAAAAACCATGGATATCGTCGATACGGCAGTGCAAGCCGGTCAGTTCCAGACCCTCGCAACCGCTCTTCAGGCAGCGGGTCTGGTTGATGCGCTCAAAGGAGAGGGTCCCTTCACGGTCTTTGCGCCTACGGACGAAGCCTTCACCCGGTTGCCCCAGGGTGTGCTCGACGACCTGCTCAAACCCGAGAACAAAGCTGCCCTGAGTGGGGTTCTTACCTATCATGTGGTGTCAGGCAAAGTCCTCTCCACGGACCTCAAGGAGGGAAATGTGATTACCCTCGATGGGGGTGCTGTGATTGTCGATTTCGAGGGTCAGGGCGTCAAGATCAACGACGCCAACGTGGTGCAAGCAGATATTACCGCCGACAACGGCGTTATCCATGTGATTGATAAGGTCCTGCTTCCCGCCGAGGCACCCTGAGTGAATCAGTTTGGTAGCACTCAGGGCTCTTGCCCTGAGTGCATGAATGGGTCTAGCGCAGACTGAGGTTCCCCCAGCTCAGCCCCGTGATCGGAGCCGTTGTCCCCGCGACGAAGACCGATCTGCTTGAGATCCAGGGTGTGCGGGCATCGAACTCCCAGCCGATACCCGCGCCGTTCAGGCTGCTCACCGTGGAGGTGACGGTGGTTCGGGTAAAAGCTCCTCGGCCATGAGTGAAGGCAAACAATCTGGTTGTGGAGGCCGATGGGCGCACGGTCTGGTTAATCTGCAACTCGAAGACGGCCACGTTCGGCATCCCGGTCTCAGGTCCGAGTTGTGTCCAGGTGGCAGCACCGTCAGTGCTCTCCCAGACACCCAGATCGGTCCCGACGTAGACCACATCCGGAGTTGCCGGGGCAACCGCGACCGTGTTGTGGGGCAGGTTCACGGGCAGGCTGACATTGGACCAGACAGGGGAGGCTGTGAGGGCGTTGATAGTCTTGAAGAGGTGCCCCGGCTGGCCCTCCGTTCCCTCGTCAAATCCCGAGAGCGTCACGTACAGGTTGCCGGCGTTCGTGGGGTCGAAGGCCAGGTCGGTCACGGAGCGGTTGGGTACTGTGTTGCCGGTGTCGATGTCCGTCCAGGTAGTGCCGCCGTCGGTGGTGAGCCGGAGTTTGCCGTCGTCCGTCCCCAGGGCATAGGTGTTGCAGGTTGTGTCCGAGGCCGCAAAGGTCAGGGCGGTGATGGCGGATTCGAGTTCCGGACCGTTGGCGGACCAGGAGGGGAGCGTCCCGCTGAAGAAGTTGAGACTCTTCCAGGCGTTGTTGGTACCGGCAACTACCGTGTTGTCGTTGGCCTGACATTTCTCGAAGCGGGCGACAAAGGGTGCCCCCTCCTTATTGATGCCCAGGGAGGCAGGACGGAAGGTCTGGCCGCCATTGGTCGTCCGGGAAATATTGAGGAATTGCGACGAGATTGCCCAGTCGGTATTTGGGCGAGTGGTCGAGATGATGTTGTCCGTCCCATCTCCCCCGCCAAACCACGGCCAGGCGTCCGTGCCCTCCCACCGCATGGTGCCGTTGTCCTGGCTGCCACCAATGGCGAACTGGGGGTTGGTCGGGTGGATCGAACCTTCGTAGAACTGAGTCAGGGCCAGGTTGGTATTGTGGTCCGCCCAGGTACTTCCCCCGTCGGTGGTGCTCCAGACACCGCCGTCGTTGGTTGCAAGCAGTCGGTTACCCACCCACGCGAGGCTGTGCTGGTCTACGTGAATGCCGTTCTCGGGGTCGGTAGTGGTCAGGCTCACCTCGGTCCAGGCGCTCCCGTTATACTTCCACAATTCGATGCCACCGGCATAGAGGATATCCGGGTTGGTCGGGTCTACGCTAATTTCGTGGCTGTACCAGCACTGCGGTTGTGCACTTTCAAAAGCGGCGTTCCAGCCGCAATAGCCATACAGTCCGCTGCCATCATCAGTGGCCCCGGTCGGTACCCTGGTCCAGGTCGGTGTCGCAGCCCTGGCGTTGTTGGTCCGCCATAGACCAAGCAGACCCCCGTCCAGCCCGGCACCGTCGAAGGCGTCCTGAATGCTGACGTAGAGCACATTCGGGTCGGATGGGGCAACGGCCAACTCCACCCGTCCGATGCCACCATCGAGGTCATTCCACGGTCCATCGAGTAGTGTCCAGGTCGTGCCCGAGTCCGAGGAGCGGAACACACCGTTGTCGGTACTGCCGAAGATTTCACCGATGCCCGCGTACTGCTGGCTGAAACTAGTCGGGTCTACTTCGATGTCGGTGGCCCGACCGGCCTGTCTGAGGGTCCAGCTGACTCCACCGTCGGTGGACCTCAACAGGCCAGTCGGTGGTGAGGCAACCGTTTGAGGTTCGCGGCCAGCAATACCCCGCGAAGTTGCCACAACCAGGATGTTGGCATTGGTGGGGTTGACTTTGACATCGCTAAAGGTCGCTTTTGTAAAAGTGTCGGCGGCAAGCAATTGCCAGGTGTTTCCTCCATCCAGGGACTTGAGCAGTCCCGAACCGGCGTAGGCATCGCCTGAGAACACGGCTTCCCCTGTGCCTGCATAGATGATGCTCGAGTTGCTCGGCGCGAAAGCAATGGCACCGGTTGCGAGTGAAACCTGGCTATCGGTTTTGGGAGTCCAGTTTACGCCGCTGTCGAGGGTCTCCCACACACCGCCCTGGGCACCTCCAATCAACCAGCGGCTCGGGTTGGCCGGATCGACCGCTACATCTGCGGTCCGGCCGCTCATGGGTCGCGTGTTCCCTGTGGTGCCGATTTGACCACCTTGAATCGGGGCGGGTCCGATGTTAATCCACTTACTACTGACGGCCGTGGCGGCAAGGCCGGTTGTACTCCGGCGTACAGTTCTGGCTTGCTCGGCCTGCCTGCTTGCCCGCGACAACGCTTCTCTGGGGATGAAACCGAGTGGGTAGGCCCGCTGTTGATAGGCCCAGTACGAGCGCAGGAATGGTTTGCGCTTGGTGAGTTGTGGAAATTGAAAGGGATCTGGCTGGGTCTGCTGCGCTTCGGCAGGTACAGCAACGGCGCACAGGCTGAGCAGTGCTATTGCCGAGGAGAGCCACAGGTGTCTGCGAGCGAATATCAAAGTAGACTCCATGGTGCGGGTAGATGGGGGAAATGCATCCCGCAAGAAAGCCTACAGTATGTTGATGCCGCTCTGCGTAGTTAATGCTGCCCTTTAGAGCTTTGACGAGCCGATCGAGATGGCCAGAGGCCGGAGTGACCGACCTCTAGTATTTCAGAGCTACATCTTGCCCTTTTCCATCACCTGTTGGAGGTGATGGCGGACTTCCTGGGCTTGCTGCATTTCTTGCTGCTGGAGCTTCTGGAACAGCTCCACACAGGGCTGGGAATTCATCTGCTGCGCATCTTTGATATAGCTTTCATAGGCCTTGAGCGCTTCTGCCTTGTTATGCAGTACCGTGAGCAGGTCGTACTCCAGGTCACTGATAGCGCTTACGTTTCCGGTACTTACCATTGAGGTTTCGCCTCCACATACATTCCTCAACAACTTTGGCTCACCCCGCCCGGGAGATCATCTACCGACGGAGAGTAGAACCATTTCCCACTGCGGAATGAGCCACCTGCTCCCAGGAATTGAGGAACCGCTCTACATGCCGTAACCCATGCGCTGCATAAAGCGGCAAAAACGCTCCCAGGCCGCCTCGGAGGCCATTTCATAGCAGACTTCCACACCGATGAACTTGCCGTTGAGGTGCTTGCTGCGAATATCGCGCGCCATGATCTCACCCTCTTCGTCCTGCATCCGAAAACTCATCACCGTGCCGAGGTCGGCCTTAGGTTGTGAAATATAGATAAGCGCAGACTTACGTGCTGCGTCATTCCGGGATGCCATGATCTTGACGTCGGTAATTTCTTCAGAAATACCATTGGCAAATTGAGCAACTGCCATAGCAACAATACCTCTACTGCACTTTTGATGGATCTTAATATCCCGGCCGATCAAATTTCAAACAACTCGTCTGGCCATCAACCGGGAGGCCAGCCCATGGCGCGCCCGCCCAGGACATGAACGTGTAAATGATCGACGGTTTGGCCTCCCTGGGAGCCGTTGTTGACGACAAGGCGGTAGCCTTCACTCAGTCCCTGCTGACGCGCGACCAGGGTTGCAACGTAGAGGAGATGCCCGAGTATAGCTTCATCCTCTGGACTGGCATGCTCGATCTGGGTTAGGGCCTGTTTGGGGATGACCAGGATATGGATGGGTGCCTGGGGATTGATATCCGGAAAGGCCAGACATTGGTCGTCTTCGAAGAGGATCTGGACCGGGATCTCCTTGCGGGCAATCTTACCGAAGATGGTATCGGTACTCATAGGGGTAGTCTCATCGATGCGGTCTCACTACTTATAAATGTTGCACAGGAAGTCAGCTGACCGTATCGTGAGGTGGAATATAGTGCTTGCCCGCCAGGAGCGGACCCGAGATGAGTACCGTCAGCCTGCGTGCGACACCGTCTTACGACACTGAAATTTTGCGGCCCCACCTCGAAGACCTGCTTGCTCCCCTGGGGGGGATGGCAGCGATTGTCAGGCCCGGTGCCCGCGTCCTACTCAAGCCCAATTTGCTCAACGGCACCCGGCCTGCCCAGGAATGCACGACACACCCGGCAATTATTCGTGAGGTGGCCCGGATGGTCTGCGAGTGCGGGGGACGGCCCTTTTTGGGAGATAGTCCTGCTTTTGGATCGGCTCGGGGCGTGGCGAAGGCCCACGGTCTTTTGCCCATCTGTGCTGAGTTTGGGATGCCGATCATCGAATTCAGTCCCGGCAGTTACCGCTCAGAGGGCGAAACCTTTGACCACCTGCGTCTCAGCAAGCAGGCGATGGAGGCAGATGTGATCATCAACCTTCCCAAGGTCAAGTCCCACAGTCAACTCACCCTCACCCTGGGGGTCAAGAACCTATTTGGCTGCGTACCGGGCAAGCTCAAAGCCTGGTGGCATCTGGAGGCGGGCAAAGACCGGCTGCGTTTTGGCAAGATGCTGGTTGAGACCGCCGCTACCCTCAAGCCCGAATTGACGATCATCGACGGTATTATTGCCCACGAGGGTAACGGTCCAAGCAACGGAGAGCCTCGTTTCCTGGGTCTTTTAGGTGCCTCCCGCGACGTCTTTGCCATCGATTGGGTCTTCACGGACATCCTGGGCGTCGATCCGGATGCAGTGCCCGTGCTGGTAGCGGCGAGGGCGCTCGGGATAGGACCCACGGTTGAGGACATCGAGGTGAGTGGGATAATCGCCGACTTACGCGTCCCTGACTGGAAGCTACCCGATGCCCTGATGCCGATCGATTTTGGTATGCCCAGGGTGATCCGCTCGACGCTCAAGCATCTGTATATTCGTTTTGTCCGAGAGCCCCTCGCGAGCACGTCCCCGACCCAACAGGGAATACGATAGAAGAATGGTTAGCCAGTTAAGCAAGCAACTGAGACGGTTCTCGGTGCCGGGGCTCGGGGTGATGGACCGCTACCTGGCAGTAGAGATGTTGATGCCGTTTCTGTTTGGAGTGGCGGCGTTTACTTCGATTGGTATGGCGATCGGTTCGCTTTTTGAACTGGTGCGTCTCATCACCGACAGTGGCCTGTCGATCACGACGGCCCTGCAGGTCTTCCTCCTGCGTCTACCCAGCATCGTCGTCTACACCTTCCCCATGTCCACTCTGCTCGCGGCTCTACTCGCCTACGGCAGACTCTCGGGCGACTCCGAAATTACTGCCCTGCAGGCGTGCGGGGTGAGCATTTACCGCACGGTAGTTCCCGCCCTGGTAGTGAGTCTGGCCGCGGCGCTCACGACTTTCTGGTTCAACGAGAGCGTCGTACCGACGGCAAATCAAGAAGCGAATGCCACGCTCTACCAGTCCCTGGACCGCGAAAAACCAGACTTTAAAAAAGACAACATTCTTTACCCCGAGTACGGCTTCATTGAGCGCGGCGACGGCAAAAAGGACTTTGCCCTGGTGCGTCTCTTTTACGCACGTCAGTTCGTCGATGGCGAGATGAACGGACTGACGATTCTTGATTTTTCCCAAACGGGTCTCAACCAGGTCGTGACGGCCCGCTCAGCTAGCTGGGACAGCACCCTGGGTCTTTGGACCTTCCGCGACGGGACGACCTATCTTGTTGCTCCGGATGGTTCGTACCGCAATATCCTGCGCTTCGAGAAGCAACGCGTACGCATCTCCAAGCGTCCTCTCCAGTTTGCCCAAGAAGTCCGCCGTCCCGAGGAGATGACAACGGGTGAATTGAGCCGGTACATCACCCTGGTCGAGCAGTCCGGTCAGGACATCCGCGGGTTGCTCGTCAGTCTCAACCAAAAATACGCAGTTCCGGTCGCCTGCTGTGCCTTTGCCCTCATCGGAGCACCCCTGGGCCTGCGCCGTCAGCGCACCAGTAATTCGCTCGCCCTGGGCTTGAGCATCTTGATCATCTTCGGGTACTACGTCTTTTTCTTCGTCACACAGGCCATGGGCCAGACCGGGGCTCTAACTCCCTGGCTCGCAGCCTGGCTGCCGGTCCTGGCTACAACGGCGGTAGGGGGCATTTTGCTCTGGCGGGCAGGCCGTTAACCGTGCCGTCAGGTATCGCGGCGAACATACCCTGCGGGGCCTGCAAGGGGTAAAGTAACAGGTGGTCGAGAGTCGTTTGGCTCAACGGTCAAAAATCCAGTCGTCTCCTCAGGGAATTCACCTGCATTAGGCCAGTTGCAAATTGGGGAAACTTGAGAGGCAGTAGTACAGTCAATCAAAGAACATCCTTCTACACGTCAACCACCGGTGAACTCTATGCAAGATTTCGAATTGAAGATGCCCATCATCGATAGCCCCGGTGTGGGTAACGTGCTCCTGCCCGAGGCCCTTGATTGGCGCCTGGTCCGCTCTCTCGCGCCCCGGTTGGGGGATGAGTTGCGTTCTTTAGTGCCTCTAGTCTTCCACCAGGGCAAGCTGCATCTTGGCAGCTTTGGTGCGGTGAGCGAGGCCGAGACACGCCGTCTCAAGCAAAAACTAATCTGCGATCTAAAAATTGTTACCCTGGCAAGCTCCGAGGTCCGCCGCTGGCGTCAGGTTGGTGCCGAAAATTTGCCCGAGTTTTTTCAGGAGCCCGCCGCGGGCAGTACCGGCTCTTCTGCTGAGCCTCAGCCGACCATCTTCATCACGGGTCGCGAGGGTGTCGGTGATGCCGCCGACACCAAGCGGGTCAGCGATCAGGTGCAGTGGCTTTTGAGCGAAGCGCTTAAAAGTCGGGCAAGCGACGTTCACCTCGAATCCCAGGAGAACGGACTGCGCGTGCGCTTCCGCATTGACGGTCTCCTGCGTGAGATCGGCAGTTTTCCGGTTACCGAGAGCAAGTTGCTGCTCTCGCGGGTCAAGGTGCTTGCAGACCTCGACATCGCCAACCACCGCACTCCCCAGGACGGTCGCGTTACCCAGGAACTCAACGGTCAGCTCGTAGACCTGCGGGTCAGCACCCTGCCCTGTCTGCACGGAGAGAAGGCAGTCCTGCGTCTTTTGCCCAAAAACAACACCTTTCAGGCCCTCGAAGAACTAGGCTTCGGCATCGAGGACCTCATGACCTACCGCACCTGGCTTGACCGTGCCCAGGGCCTGATCTTGATTACCGGCCCGACGGGTTCCGGCAAGACCAGCACACTTTACACCAGCCTGCGCCAGATCCTGGACCCCGTGCGCAACGTGGTGACGATCGAGGATCCAATCGAGTATCAGCTTGCGGGCATCAACCAGGTCCAGGTTCATCCCAAAGCAGGACTGACCTTTGCAAGCGGCCTGCGCTCGATCCTGCGCCAGGACCCCGACATCATCATGGTGGGCGAGATCCGCGATCAAGAAACGGCCCAGACGGTTTTCCAGGCCGCCATGACCGGTCACCTGGTGCTGAGCACCCTGCACACCAACGATGCTCCCGGCGCGGTCAGCCGCCTGCTTGACATGGCAGTTGAGCCCTACTTGATTGCCGACGCCCTCGTGGGGGTGGTAGCCCAACGGCTTGTACGACGGGTGTGCAGCCATTGTGGCCGTACCTACACCCCGACCGGCACGGACCTGCATCGGCTTAAGCTCGTCCCACACCCCGAGCATCCGGGGCCTGGGGGTCTTCAGTGGACCCAGGCGGTTGGGTGCGAGCATTGCTTTGGTTGTGGGTATCATGGCCGCGAAGGGATATTCGAGGTAATGACCATCGACCATGGCCTGCGCAACCTCATTCACGCCCGCGCCTCTCACAATGACCTGCAGTCCTACCAGCGTGCCCACGATGTCCGCTCCCTCTCCGAGGCCGGTATTGCCAAGGTCATGGAGGGCAGTACCACGATCGAAGAACTGCTGCGTGTCGTGTCAGTCTGAGCCTTTCTAGGCAGGCATCGAGAAGCGGCAGCGTGTGCAGGGTAGCCGGTCACTTCGCCTGAGAAGGGTATCCTAAACAGGGAACTTCTCAAACCAGTACAGGTCTACACAGGCAAAAGGGGGACGGCCGGTGAAAATGTGGCGCTATGGTCTACTGGGGCTACTAACAGGCGGGTACTTGTGTGTGCCGGTCTGGGCTGCTCCCCTGGTCGGTATCGAGCAGGATGCTCCAAATAATGTCCTGCGTATCCGTACTCAGCAAGCGGTGAGCTTCCGGGTCGATAAAAATAGTGCCAATGAAGTTATTCTCTTCCTACCTGATACAGAACCCGGTGCCATCCCAGCTCAGCAGACAGTTGGGCTCGGAGACGTCGAGGTTCGTGCGGTCACGGGGGGCGTGCAACTGATCTACCGGCCCAAGGCCCTGGGAAGCACTTTTCAAGTTCAGGCGGCCCAACCCACTCCTGATACTCAGGCAATCGAGATTCGCGCGAGCGGCGGTATCGCTCAGGCTCCTGCCACCAGTACTCCAGCCACTCCCGCTCCACCAGTCTCAACTGAGGAGCGGGTGAGCCTCAAAGTCCGCGACGGAGATGTCAAAGATACCCTGACCCTTCTGGGCCGGGTGGCCAGGGCCAATGTGGTGACCGACAACTCCGTGACTGGTAAGGTCTCGCTCAACCTCGACAACGTTCTCTTTAGCGACGCCCTGAACGCATTGGTGACTGCCGGAAACCTTACCTACACCAAAAGTGGCGATGTCTACGTCGTCAGCCAGCCTCCCAAGTCTGGTCTCGCACCGCTCTCGGTCACTCAAACACCCGGCACGCCGGGGGCAGATGCCGCGACCCGCTCGGTCAACCTCAACGTCAAAAATGCCGAACTGACCTCCGTGATTGAGAACATCTCCAACCAGGCTGGGGCACAGCTGTTGATCAAAGACCAGGTCGTGGGTCGCGTGACTGGCCGTTTCGCGGGTATACCTTTCGAAGACGCGCTCAATCAGATCCTCGCTGGCACACGCTACAGCTACATTCGCCAGGGCAAGGTGTACCTGATCGGTGATGCCACTCCCGGCACCCCCAATTCACAGATCTTTAGCGACGTAGAAGTGGTTCCGCTCGCCTACACCGATGTCAAAAAAGTCAACACGCTCTTTCCAGCCGGTTTTCCGACCCAAAATGTCAAAAATGACCCCGTACGCAATGCCCTGGTCGTTTCCGGGTCGGCTGCCGTACGTGCCCGGGTCAAAAAGTTTATTCAAGAAATCGACAAGCCCGTCAAGCAAATCGTCTTTGAAGTTAAGGTTGTCGAGCTGCCCGAGACAACCTCACGTGAATTGAATCCTTTGCGGGCTTTCATCCCGTCCGGCAGTACCGCGCCGGCGACCAGCACGACTGGCACGACTGGCACGACCGGCACGACCGGCACGACGACGACGACGACCGTCAACCCTGTCACGGGTATACAGACTACGGTAACCAACACCCCTGGGGCAGGACCTTTGAGCGTTGCCGGACTGCTTGCTGCGGAGTCGAGCGCTGCCGTCGGCACCATAAACCTGTACAACAACGTTGCCCGCCTTTTTCAAGCGGTTAGTGGCCTGATAACCGAGAGTAGGGCCAAACTTGTCACTGACACCAAACTCACCACTTTTAGCGGCAACAAAGCCTCGATCAATGTCTCCCAGGACATCAACCTCACCCTCAGCCAGAACACGGCCCTCAACGGCATCGCCACCCAAAACACTAACCTCCAGACCCTGAGAGCGGGGACGATCCTCGAACTCGAACCAGTCGTCCAGGCGGACGGCAACGTCATGGCAAAGCTGAAAATTGAGTCGTCCACTCCCGGGACGCGCCCTGACGCTAACCGCGCTCCAGACATCTTCCGCCGTACAGTCGATAACATGTTGCTTATGAGAGATGGCGAGACCTACGAGATTGGCGGCTTGATCCAGAACAACGTGACTGAGACCGTGAGACGTATCCCGTTCCTCAGTTCCATCCCGATTTTAGGCCAGCTGTTTACCGATACCGCGGTGAGTGTGACTCAGACGGAGTTAATGATATTCATCACACCGCGCATCCGAGACGTGCAACTTGACACCAACGCCCGAATTGTACGTCCTGAAGCCGTCCCGGCCCGATGAACAGGCAGCGCTCCCAAAAAGGCGTCACCCTGGTGATGGTTTTGCTTATGGGGGCTGTCCTCTTTGTAATGGCGACCACGGTCTTCTCGTTATCGGTCAACAACTCGCGCACAACCGTCAACAAGCGTGCCCAGACCGAGGCCTACCTGTCCGCTGACTCGGCCCTCGCCCATCTACGCAATACCCTGGGTGGCGAGCTGCTGACCTTTGATGACCGGGGTGAGCCATTGCCTTCGGACAGTGGCTCCTTCGGCCTTTACCGCAGTGACGGTCAGTTTTATTTCGGCTACTCGCAACTGTCCGATCTCGGTCAGGTTAACGGTATGCACAGCCTGATCAATCCGCAACCGCTCGGGACAACCTTTGAGGCGACTCGGGTCGCGTTGCGCGATTCCACTACCGAGCAACGCTGGTGGATTCATCAGCTCGGTGCAGTGCGCTGGATTCCCCTATCGATAGCGGCGGTGGGTGAGAGTGATGGGGTAGTGCCTGTGGCTATCCGGCAGGTCGAAGTGCTCGGTGAGAGCGGGGCCGACGGGAGCGATGCGCGCTCTGCCGTAGCCCAAACTCTGCGTTTAGCGGTCGATCTCAAATCCCAGCGCACCACCCGCCGCCCCGAAGTTGCCCTCGGAGCCGTCCCCGTGGCCAAGGTGACTCCCGAGCAAGCGCCCGTCTTCATCCTCAAGGCGAGCGCTGATCAGGAGAGCCTTGTCCGCATCGAAGGCCCTGTCCTCATCGATGCTCCCAAAGTCGAAGGAGACTGGGCACGCCTGACCGGAAAGGCAAAAGTAACCCTCAAACAGGCGATCGATCCACTCACCCAGGCTCCCTACGGTGAACCCAGCCTGTCCGACGCCCCTGCCGGATTGCCGCTCAACCCCGATTTGTTTGCGCTCGCGGCGAGCAAAGACAAGGCGTTTTTGCTCGAAGGGGGTGAGCGCCGTTTTGCCAGACCCGGCAACATTGAGCTGGAGGCCGACTTTGGTGAATTCGAGGCCGAGGAAAGACCTGGAACTTTGCAACTGACAGTAGCACTGGCAGAGTTTGTCGGGCGGGCGGGAACGGTCCTGCGTAAGGACTTCAACGCGCTCCACAACATTCTCAATCCCAGGGGCGAAAAGATTTACGACGCCAAAAAGGCCGAGTTCGACTTCACCAAGACCCGCCGGGGTATCCTCTACTTCGAGAAACGCAAACTGCTCCTCAAGGGCGAGCCCTCCTACAAGACCTTTAGGTACCGAGGTCAGGGCACCCTGGTGGTCACAGGCGAGGAAAACTGCCTGACGCTTGAGAATAGCAGCCTGGTTGCAGCGACATCCAAAGACAGCCTGACTATTCTGTGTGCTCTCAAGCCATCTGTCCCAGGTACCACCAATCCAAATACCCCATCTCCCGTGCCCGGAAGCACACCCACGAATGCGACCATCAGTGCTGGTGAGTCGCTCGTCTCGACCGCCCTCAAGACAACCATTGACACGACCGTAAAAGGCACCGTCACCAACCAGACCCAAAACCAGAGCCAGTCGAGTCCGCCCGGCGGGGTCAAACTGCTCTTCAGCGCTGCCGTTCCGGTTACAGTGCTGGCCAACCGGGATGGTGTTCCCTATACAGTCGAGGACAAGGACCTCGAAAAGGACTTCGGTGCCCCCAGAAATCTCCCCACCACGCTCAAGCGCCTGATCAGCGGCGTTAGTGTCGATGATGTGACTATCCCGAGCGGTGCCCGGGCCGTGACCCTCGACAAGCGCAACTACATCCTGG
Source organism: Gloeobacterales cyanobacterium ES-bin-141 (assembly GCA_014380935.1). Lineage (GTDB taxonomy): Bacteria > Cyanobacteriota > Cyanobacteriia > Gloeobacterales > Gloeobacteraceae > JACMIX01. The sequence goes on from JACMIX010000107.1 coordinate 17,220, forward strand.
CGCGCCTATCGGATCAGGAGCGCACCGAAGTCCTGATTTCGCTCGGTTCCGAGAGTGAAAGACAAAGAGGAAGTGTGCAATTCGAATCGGTCAGTAATGCCCAGGTGGTTCCACTGATGCGTCTCCAGGCTCAGGTCTTCAGTAATACGGCCTTTGTGAGCGAGGGAACGGCTCGTGTGATTGGTTCAGTCATTGCCCCGAGCATCTACCTCGGTCAGGCCCGCTACAGCGGCAATCCCCAAAACGGCTTTTATGCCGATGCCAAGTACGGCAACCGCTTTTTGTTCGACGCTATTTACCGTCGCCCGCCCGAGAATATCGGTACCTGGTTGATGACCTTCCGGCCCAGCCGCCGTCCGACCGTTGCCCAGGTCCAGGTCGCTCGCGTGGATGGTCTGCTGTGGCAGCGCTTCAGCGCGGACCAACTGCGCACCCCGCCTGCTGCTGACTCCGCGCTCGCCGGTACATCCGCTGAAACAACACTCACGCCTACGCCAGGTTCATGATGAAATTCATTCTGCTTACTATCGCTTTATTACTCCTCAGCCCTGTCGCCTGGGCCTACCGCCCGCTGGAGGGGATCATCCTGCCCCTCGGTGACAATCCCCCCGTGGTTGTCGAGCAAATCTCAAGTAGCTTGCAGGACACGAAGCTTGGTAGGAGCCTTATCTGGGATACGACGCTAATTTTGAAGAATACCTCCGCCAAGCCCATCCGTGCCTTTGAAGTCGAAGTGATCATGACTGACATCCAGGGCAAGGTCATCACACGCCTGGTACGCCCCTTTGTAGTCCCAATCGAGCCACAAGCCCAAACAACCCAGCAGCTGAGTCAGCTACACCTGGCTTGGCCCGGTAGCGCAACTGCCGTCCGGGTTAAAACCGTCACGTTCGCAGATGAGACGCGTTGGGAACTTCCAGTACCGTAGGGATTCCCAGACAGCGCATTTTGTGTCTATAATACGAAAATGTGACCGTCTGCCTTGACAGAAACCCTGTTAATGCTTGTAAGATTATCACTGCACAATTTTCGAATAGCAAAATGAAAGTCCGTGCTTCCGTCAAGAAGATCTGTGAAAAATGCCGAGTTATCCGTCGTAAGGGGCGGGTCATGGTGATTTGTGAAAACCCCAAGCACAAGCAGCGGCAGGGTTAGGCAGGTGCCGACCTGTATTTGCATATAAGGAAAGAGAGCATCGATGGCGCGTATTGCAGGCGTAGACATTCCACGCGAGAAGCGAGTTGAGATTGCACTGACCTACATTTACGGTATCGGTCCGGCCCGGGCCGTAAAGATCCTCAAAGCGACCGGTATCGATCGCAGTATTCGGGTACGCGATCTGACTGATACTCAGGTAAGTACGCTGCGTGAGGAGCTTGAGGATAAATATCAGGTCGAGGGTGATCTCAGGCGTTTTGAAAATATCAATATCAAGCGCCTAATGGACATTGGCTGCCTGCGCGGCCGCCGTCACCGCCTCGGGTTGCCGGTACGTGGTCAAAAGACGCGCACCAACGCACGGACACGCCGCGGTGGCCGTAAGACAGTGGCTGGCAAGAAGAAAGCCGCCGCCAAGAAATAATTGACATTCAGCAGTGGTCTTTGACCCATAGGGAGCAGGCATGGCAAAACCAACCCGCGGCAGCGGTCAGAAAAAAAAGGTCCGGCGCAATGTTCCGAGCGGAGTTGCGCACATTCAATCCACCTTCAACAACACCATCGTGACTATCGCTGACACGGTTGGCGAGGTCATCTCCTGGGCCTCGGCCGGTTCGAGCGGGTTTAAAGGTGCCAAGAAGGGAACTCCCTTTGCTGCTCAGCAAGCGGCCGAGTCTGCCGGACGCCGTGCTGTTGACTCGGGTATGCGCCAACTCGAAGTCATGGTCAGTGGTCCCGGAGCCGGAAGAGAAACTGCTATTCGTGCATTGCAGACGGTCGGCCTTGAGATCACGCTTATTCGGGATGTAACACCTATTCCCCACAACGGTTGCCGTCCGCCCAAGCGTCGTCGCGTTTAGTCACCCATCACCCAAGTACTATGGCTCGTTATACCGGTCCTGTTTGTAAACTCTGTCGCGCCGTAGGGATGAAGCTCTACCTCAAGGGCATTCGCTGCTCCTCCGCCAAATGTGCGATCGAGAGACGCAATTTCCGTCCCGGCGTGCACGGACAATCGCGCCAAAAGCTCAGCGAATACGCTATTCGTCTTAAAGAAAAGCAGAAAGCCCGCTGGACGTACGGCCTGCTCGAGAAGCAATTCCGGCGCAACTTTAGTGATGCAGCTCGCTCCAAGGGCAACACTGGTGCTAAGTTTCTCGAACTCCTCGAGCGTCGGCTCGACAACGTCGTCTACCGTCTGGGCTTTGCCACCTCACGCGCTCAGGCACGCCAGTGGGTCAACCACGGGCATTTTGCCGTCAACGGTAAGCGGGTCTCGATTCCGAGCTACCGTGTACGCCCCGGTGAGGTGATTACAGCGCTTGAGGGTTCACGCAAGTTTGTCAAAGATGCCCTCGAAATCGCCAGCATGCCTCAGCCGCCCAAATGGCTCGAGGGAGACCGCGAAACGCTCACCGGTACCATCAAGGGCCTGCCCGAGCGCGAGGACATCGATACACCAGTTCAAGAGTTGTTGATTGTTGAGTTCTACTCCCGCTGAAAACATCGGGGAGGGTGGCAATGGCACAGTACACGATTGATTGTGTGGACAGCCGGACCGAGGCCGACAGCGGCCAGTACGGCAGATTTGTCCTGGAACCTCTAGACCGAGGTCAGGGCACGACCCTGGGCAACGCTTTGCGCCGGGTTTTGTTGTCTAATCTTGAGGGTACGGCGGTCACAGCCGTGCGCATCACCGGGGTGAACCACGAGTTTGCCACGATGAGGGGTGTTCGCGAGGATGTGCTTGACATTCTCCTCAACATGAAAGAGCTGACTCTACGCTCTTACACCAGTGACATGCAGGTAGGCAGGCTCTCGGTTCAGGGTCCGAAGCGCGTCACAGCCGTGGACCTCGAACTACCGGCTGAGGTGGAGATTGTCCACCCGCGCCACTACATCGCCACCCTTGCGGATGACGGACAGCTCGAACTTGAGTTTCAGATCGAGCGGGGCAAGAGTTACCGGGCGGTGGACCGGGGAAGCGAGGACGGAGCGGCAATCGATTATTTGTCGATTGATGCTATCTTCATGCCTGTGCGTAAGGTCAATTGGACAGTTGAGAGCACGCGGGTCGATGGCTCTGTCGAACAGGATCGCTTGAGTCTCGAGATCTGGACGAACGGTTCGCTCAGTCCCCAGGAGGCGCTTTCCCAGGCGGCCAAGATCCTCGTGGACCAATTGCGGCCCCTGCAGGAGATAACCTTCGAGCAGATCCCAGACATGCCCCAGCGACCCAAGGACACAGCAAGCCAGATTCCCATCGAGGAGTTGCAGCTTTCAGTGCGGGCATACAACTGTCTCAAGCGTGCCCAGATCAATACCGTGGCTGACCTGCTTGAGTACACTGAGGAAGACCTGCTTGAGATCAAGAACTTTGGCCAGAAATCAGCCGAAGAAGTAATCGAAGCCCTGCAGGACAAACTGGGGCTGAGCCTGCCGAAAGAGAAACCGATTAGGACGTAGAAGCTGCCATGAGACACCGTTGCCGTGTTGCAAAATTAGGCAAGGCCGCCGACCAGCGCGATGCCCTTGTTCGTGCCCTGACAACTGAGTTGATCCGCCATGGTCGGATTACTACGACCCTGGCGCGGGCAAAGGTCATCCGCTCCGAGGCAGATCAGGTAATTACCCTGGCCAAGAACGGCTCACTTGCGGCTCGTCGTCAGGCAATTGCTCGACTCTACGACACTAACCTGGTCCACGCGCTCTTCGGTGCTGCCAAAGAGCGTTACGGGGCACGGCAGGGCGGCTATACGCGCGTTCTGCGCACGGTCTTCCGGCGCGGCGACAACGCACCCATGGCGATTATCGAACTGGTCTAACCCGGGGTGGATGGTTCTGTACGCATAGCGCTAAAGATCCAGTACCTTGGCACCCATTTCTATGGCTGGCAGTGGCAACCCGCCAGGCGTACGGTGCAGGAGGCCCTCGAACTTGCGACAGCACGGATTGCGGGCCACCCGGTCAAGTGCTCGGCGGCGGGGCGTACGGACACGGGTGTACACGCAGACGGTCAGGTCGTTCACTTCGACACAACAAAAATTCTGCCGGGAGCGACCTGGAGAAAAGCACTCAACGGCATACTTCCCGAGGATGTCGTGGTCCGGGAGGCGGCAGGGGTGCCCGAACGGTGGCATGCCCGCTTTACGGCACTCTGGCGGGAGTATCGCTATAGTATTCTCGACAACTCCACCCCGGATCTGTTTGCCCGGCGCGGGAGTTGGTTTTATCCTTACTCTCCACTCGATGAGCGGGCGATTGCTGCGGCTCTTGCGACCCTGCCCGGTCACCACGACCTGCGGGCTTTTCGCCGCAGCGGCTCTACTCGGCCTCACTCGCTGGTGCATGTCTACGCAGCTGAATGCCTGCGTCGGGGGGAGTTAATCCACATTCGCGTGCGTGCAAACAGCTTTCTGTACGGAATGATGCGCCTGTTGGTCGGTGTGCTGGCGGAAGTCGGTAGTGGGCGCTTGAGCGTCGAGGCTTTTCAAACCTTGTGGAAGGATGGTAACCGCGAAGCAGTCAAGTACGCGGCACCGCCCGCGGGTTTGTGTCTGATTGCTGTGGGCTATCCGGACAACCCTTTTACAACCGCTAACGGCCATTTCGACTACGGATCTGCCCTGAAAGAATACCCTATGATAAGTTGACGCGAGAGGAACCCCGATGAAGTGTCCCCGATGTGACATACACGAACAGGAACTAGAACTGGTGATGGTTGGGGAAGTTGAGGTCGATCAGTGCAAGAGTTGCCTGGGTATCTGGTTTGATCCCAATGAGGTACCCGAGCTAGTCAGCAAAGAC
>JACMIX010000108.1 GCA_014380935.1 Gloeobacterales cyanobacterium ES-bin-141
ACGATTCGCCGCCCCTCGCGAATGTAGGGGTAGCGAGAAAGGCCATGCTCGGTCCCCATCGGGCTTGAAGCGCCCGTGAGCAAGACGTGGTTGGGATACTGGGGCTTCTCGAAGTTGGGGTCGAGTTTCTGGAGTTGCGAATCGGTCCGGCCTGCCACCAGCCAGTAGAAGTAACCAAAGGCGTGTGTTTCCGCCATCGCCAGGGCCTCGGGTCTCAAGCCACCGCGCCACTGGCCCTTTTGCAACTGACCCTCGGAGCGCAGTTGCGCTTCAGTCAGGATGAAATTGAGAGTCGGGGTCGAGAAACGCCAGTCGTTGCCCCAGGTCCAGTTCTGCATGGTCTGATCGCCGGTACGGATGGCCTCGGCCCCCATGCCCTCGACGCTGCCCCGGATGCGGCGGTAGGTGAAAATGTTGGCGAAGTTGAAGCGGGGCTTTTCGTAGCTGTAGTAGCCCCCGTGAAACGGTGAATTGTAACTCTCCGGTTCCTTATGCTCCGGGGGCGTTTCGGTCTGCTCCATGATGAAGGTGTAAGTAAAACCCTGGGTGCAGTAGGGGTCGCTGCCCTCGGAGCTGGCACTCGGCTCCCAGCGGGTGCGGCGGTCGGTGCCCAGATGGTAGGGCACTCCAGCGAGCGGTAAAAGTTCGCCGGTCTCGGTGGCGTCAATGACCATCCAGGGCACAGTGCGGTCGCGACGGTCGCCTCTCGGCACAAAGCGGGTAAGTTGCTTTGTAAAGCGCGCCGAGGGAGCCGGGTCGTACCAATCGAGCAGGAAATGAGAGAGCGGTAGGCTGTTGACACCCCGGACAGGGTCAACCGGGGTGTGGGTGATGGTCGTCACCGCCCGGATCTGGTTTGTGACGACATCGAGGTCTTTCACGACCGTATCGGTGAGCAGGACCAGTTGTCCCGACGCACGGTAGGGTGCCAGTTTCGCTTCGAGCACCGCTGCTCCGACTCGTGGCGCAAAACACAGTTCACTCACCCAGCAGCGGCCGGGGTTGCGTTCGCCGCCATAGCGCGCCCGAATAGCCGCCCGAAACTCGCGATAGCCGCTTGCAAACAGGTCTAAATCGCGCTGGAGCGGACGCTCGTCGAGGGCTGACACTCCCTGGGCGCTCACCTGGCCGCCGACCCAGTCGGTAATCTCGGTGAGGCAGACTTTCTGTCCCAGTTGCAGCGCTTCTAGAGAAGCGGCCACCCCGCCAAGGCCGCCCCCAGCTACGAATAGATCACACTCGACGGTGCGCGGGACTGCTGTCTGGGCAGCAACCGGAGCCGCGAGCATTGTGCCAAGAAAGCAGCAGGATAACCAGAGCCGGGGATGGAGTTGGAGCATTGAGAAGCGATTGAAGGCCGAAACCACCCTACCTCGTAGGCGAGTCGAGTTTCTAATCACAGGAATTTGGAGCAGAATTTTAGATTTGAATATGTAGAGAGCCCCCTGAGTCGCCTTTCCGCACGTTGCCGTCCCATTTATCCTGGCAACCTGGGTCCTCCAAGCTCACCCTATCGGGAGGACACGCTCGACCGTGAAGGGGAGAACAGCGGGTTTTCAATATGCGTAAGGTCCTGTTGTCTCTCAAAGCTCTAGAAGATATACTCTGCCATCATTAGGGCGGATTTGAAGTTATGCAACGCGCACCGGGTATAAATTTGTATATGTCGAAATTATTCCCTATCTCCTGCAAGCCGGTCCGCGCTGCCCTCTCCGGCATTGTTGTCGCCTTCCTGTTTCAAGTGGGGTCGCTGCAACCTGTGGCGGCAGCAGAGGTGGGCAATCCTCCGGCTCCAACCGTGGACCTGCCGAAGCGACCAGAACTTCTCGACGCACTGTGCAACGAAAGCGTCCGGCGCGCTAGGGGGGAGCTCGCGCAGGTGCTCCAACTGGAGCCTGGGGCGCGAACCTTTGAGAACACTGTCCTTGCCATCGAGGCGATTCGCTCCAGGGTGTACCAGGCGGGCCGAATATCCGAGGTGCTTTTTTCCCTTCATCCCGAGCCTGAGATGCGCGAGGCGGCGGCAAAATGCGAAGTTGCCGTCAAATCCACGATGCGATCATTTCTGGCGCAGCCGACTCTTTATGTTGCGTACAGTGAGTTTCAACGAAGATCTGCTGTCCTCGGAGTCGAGCAAGCCAAGTTGCTCGAACTCTACTTCGAGCGCTCCAAAAGGGCAGGCGCCCGGCTCGACGAGGCCAAACGCTCCCGATTGCTCGCAGTTCGCTCTGAGATCGACCGTTTGCAGTCGGAGTACCTGGCAGCGGTGAGCCGACAGGACAGCTTTGTCGAGCTGGATGAATCACAAATCCGCGGTCTGGCTAGCGAAGTCCGCGCTTCTCTGGTGAATTTACCAGAGAGTAAATATCGGCTGCCCTTGAGGACGACCTTCTACTCCCGCTTCATGGCTACAGCCCATGACGCTCAGGCGCGGCAGAAGGTGAATGAAGCGTATCTCAACCTGGGGGGAGCGCAAAACGAGCAGCGGCTTCAGCAGTTGCTCGTTTTGCGCAGTGAGGCCGCGCAAATACTCGGGTATTCATCACATGCAGAGTACGTGCTCGAAGAACAGAGTGCTAAGTCCATAATCAAGGTTCGGCAATTTCTTGAGGATATTCGTCTCAGGCTTAAACCTGCTGCTCAAAAAGATTTAGAGGTATTGCTCGCCCTGAAAAAAGAAAAAAATGCAGATGCCAAGCGAATTGAGAATTGGGACTGGCGCTACTACGATAACTTGCGCAAAAGCCGAGAAGTTTCCTTCACTCAAGAACAAGTCCGGCCTTACTTCCCGGTGGATAACGTCCTCAGAGCCACGACGGTATTTTTTGGGGATTTGATGGGGATTGATTTTATCCAAATGCCTGCAGAAGTCTGGCACCCTGACGTTCGCTTATATGCACTCCGAGATAGAAGTAGTGGTGAATGGCTGGGTCACATGTATTTCGATCTGTTTTCCCGTGAGGGGAAATTAAATGCCTTTGCCGTCTCTGGATTGAAAGGCAGTTTTATTCGCGCTGACGGTTCGCGCTCGCTCCCGGCCGGTGTGCTTATCGGCAATTGGCAACAGGGCAGTCGCGATACACCGGCACTCTTAGATCACAAGCAACTGACGGCATTTGTGCACGAGTTCGGTCATCTTCTGGAGCAGAGCGTTCACAAATCGCGGTACGAGAGTTTGGGCTTCAGACGAGATTGGGTAGAGGTTCCTGCGGAAACCCTAGAGAATTACGCTTGGGAGCCAGATTTTTTGAAGCGGGTTTCGAGTCATCACGTCACTGGCAAACAATTGCCAGATCCGCTGATATCTTCGCTCATAGCATCCCGCCCTGTAGACCTGGCACTAGAAAATGCACGTCAGCTCTCCTATGCTTTGACAGACCTGGAATACCACGCCAGCAACAGAGTAGATCTCACTGAAACGTGGCAACGGTACGCAGAGGGCGTTTTCGGTGTGCCCATCGAACCCCAATCTCGCCCCCAGTCAAATTTTGTCCATTTTGCAATCGGCAGTGACAGCCGATACTACAGCTACTTATGGTCTAAAGTCTATGCCCAAGATTTTTTTGCGAAGTTGCTTGGTGCTGACTCCAAAAACCAGTACGGCAAGCAGTTACGCAAATGGGTATTTGAGCCAAGGGGTACCTACGAACCTGACGTACTAGCCGAAAAGTTTTTGGGTAGGCCGGTTAGCGACCGAGCTTTTATCGAGTCGCTGCTGCTGTCTTTATCCCCGAAAATATAATAGTGATTTGAGGGTGTAATCCTGCTGCGCTCAATCGTTGACGTGAGGCAGGTTACATGAGCCGTCTGCCAGTCAGCCTACAGATTGCCACGACCTGCACTCTTGACAGGCTGGTCGAGAACTTTTACGGACGACTGTCGAGCACAGAACCGTTTGCATAGGGTAGCCGAGAAGACGTTCTAGATCCGGTCGGGCCGTAGTTGGCGGGCACCGCGCAGGTAGACGTGGTGGATCTGGTCTGGAGCAACGGGAGTGTTCACCTGCACCAGCACGCGGACGCAGTGGGTGATGCCGGTTGCTGTCTGCATCTGATTTAGATCCAGCAGGGCAACATTTTCCCAGCGGCTCAGGTGCTTGCGGGCTGCCTGGGATGGAAACATCGCGTTAAGATCCGGGGTAGTCGAGAAGATGACGCTGCAGATGTCTTCCGGAGCAAACGGGTTGCGCTCACACAGGGTCGTCAGCAGTTCCGCGACCGCCGCGTCGATTGCCGCTTCTGTATTTGCATCGACAGTAGTTGCCCCTCGAATGCCACGAATGCACCAGCCCAACGCTCTTGCCTCACCGAGTCACCTTGTGCTCCTGATTGTACCAAGGGTGCGAAATTTGCTACGGTTCCAGAGCAAACGGCTCGTACGGCTGCCGATGAACCGAAGACTATCGATGGCTCCCCGGCCCGTTGGAGCAACAATGCTCGGGGCGATGACCCTGGG
>JACMIX010000109.1 GCA_014380935.1 Gloeobacterales cyanobacterium ES-bin-141
AAAGTGCTGGAGAATCTGTCAAAGCAGGCACACAAGACCATGGAGCCGGAGTTTTACCAGCAGCACACCGCTCTCCTGCAAGAGCAGATTGACGCCTTTCAGTTGGAGATTGCCCGCTTGCAGGATGAGCACCCCCATTTACGCTCCCTCGCCACCGACAGACTGCGCCAGGAACTAATTGCCATTGAGGCAGAGATCTATGCCGATTACATGCGCGCCGGACTGCTCAAGTACAAACCCGAGCCGCTCTTGCCTGAGATGTTTATATCGAAAGGCTTCCTAGAACGCCCCTGACATTTGTAGAACGACTGGCAATGACCTAATTGGGAGTGAGCCCCAAAGGTATGCTCCTATGTGCGGACGCCCCATATTGCGACGGCACATCTTGAGATTTTCTTGATGCAAGCCCTCTTTTAATAGAGGGAGCAGAGAGCAAAACGTAATTGTCTCGCTATTCTGCCCACGGCCGTTCGATAGACATTTGCATTTAGCTTTGTACGCTGTGTCGCCCTTCAGGGGTAACTGTGCGAACTCTTTAAGGAAGTAAAGAATGGTTTTGTGCGGCGTGATTGCTTATGTCCTTGCTCTTTTGTATTTACAGCACACATCTCAGCCTTCCCTGAAATGTGCCAGGCGTGCGGTAGAGATTGATGCCAGGCAGTTCGAAGGTCATTACAGGAGCCCGGTCAATGCTGCCTCGGGGGACCAGGGCACAACTGTCCCTGAGCCGACCCTGGTAGATTCGGGCAGCGCGTACAGAATTCCAGCTCTTCTGCGGTTGCCGGTGGCAATAGGGGAGCAAAGACTCGATCGGATTGTGCTGCCTGCCGGATGCAGAATCGTTGCCCTGGTGCGCGGCGGCGAAGTGTATATGGCCAAGGACTGCCCAATAGCCGAAACCGGTGATGAGCTTCTGGCTGTTGCTCTGGTACCACGCAAGGCTCCGCTGCTCGAAGCTGTTCTCAAAGAGAGTTTCGGCCCACGTCGGCAATGGGTCTAAGTGAGTGCCCGCCTGAGCAGGAGCCATTGGGCGACTCCATCAAAAGACGCCCGTCGTCAAACCAAAAGGCGAGCCGCGCTTCACGCCTGGATGCCGAGCGACCGGCACAGGTCCGCCGAGTGGTACACCGTGCCGCCTTTTACCACCATTTCTACCTGACGGATGGCCGAGATGTCGGCAGCAGGGTTGCCGGCAACCAGGACCAGGTCGGCCAGTTTGCCGGGGGCAATCGACCCCAGCTCGCGCTCGCGCCTGGCCACCCGCGCCGCGCCCAGGGTCGCTATCTTCAGCACCTCGGGCGCAGGGATGCCCGCCTGCACATACAGCTCCAGCTCGCGGTGCAGGGCAAAACCGGCGAGGGCGTCGGTACCTGCAACTAGCGGTACTCCGGATTCGTGCAGGAGCCGGATCATAGCGAGTAACGCTCCGAAGGAGTCGCGGTAGCGCCTGTCCTGGCCGTCCGGCACGGGCAACCCCCCGGCTAGAAACGAGCGGCGCAGTTGGGGCGGCATCCGGTTTGCAACGGCGGCGTAGCTCGGGCTCAGGACCCCCCGGCGAGCGACGAACTGCTGCTCAAAGACATTTACCGTCGGATCGATCACCGTCTTGTGTTCCTTGAGCAAGGAGACGAACGCCTGGACGCGCTCGGACCTCAGATCCAGTTCGGCGGCGTTCTGGGCAACGGCGGTAAAGCGCACGGGTGTACGGGTGTCCTTGACCGAGTCGAACAGGAAGTTCAAGAACACGAAGTTGATGTGCTGGATTTCGTCGAAACCCAACTTGATCACCTGCTCGGCGCTCATGAAAGCAGGGACGTGGCCGCTCACGCGCATGCCCCGCTCGTGGCCTTCGCGGATGAGCCCTTCAATCAGTTCCGGCTTGAGCGAACTGTAGAGTTTGATTTGCTCGTAGCCCAGTTCCGCGTAGCGGGCTACAGCCTTGCGCCCTTCCTCGGCGGTGGCGACCAGCACCTTGGAGGGTCCCGCGTAAGGGCCGGGGCCATCGATGAAGCCGGCGGCGACTATTCGTGGACCTGCCGTTTCACCAGAGTCGAACGACTGGCGCTGATTTTGCAGGTAGTCGATGTCGTTGGCCATGTCCCGGATGCTCGTCACTCCACAGGCCAAGTTCAGCCGGTTGTCGTTGGCGGACAGATGGGCGTGCATGTCCCACAGTCCGGGAAGCAGTGTCTTGCCCGAGGCGTCGATGCGTCTGGTGCCGCCCGGAATCGCCATCCCGTCGGGGCCGACCGCTCGGATGCGCTCGCCCTCCACCAACACTGTTGTGCCGGGCTTGAGTGTCGCCGTTTCACTATCGAACAGGTTAGCCCCCGTAAAGGCAACCAACCCGGGCCGGGTGGCAAGTTCCAGGGCGAGTTTGCGTTCGCGCCCGAGCGTCACCGCGTTCTCAGCTTTGGTAAGGTCGTCCAGACTCGCTTCCCAGCCCTCGCGCATGACTGCCCACCATTCGCCGCCGATGCCAAAGAACGTACCGTCCTCGTCTAGCCAGATCGGGCTCGGCGAAAGGTCCAGACCGCTCACCTGGTAGTGGACGACCGTGCGTGCCTTGCCGCCTGCGTTCAGTTTGAGTTCGCCCACCCGCTCCAGGCGGGCTTCTCCCTCCGGCAGCAGCGGCAGGATGTTGCCCGGCACTCCCAGCAAAGCCTGAGCAAGTAGGGCGTTCTCCTCGGGTGGGCCGTGAAAGCTCGTGTAGAACGCCTTGCCCGGCACCCCCCGTTCACCTTGCTCGGCGTTGTTGCGCCAGTTGGCCCGGCCCTTGCGGAAGTTGAAGACCTCGGTAACGGAACCCTTGTAGTAGTCGTTGCCTGTCGTCTCGGTAAGGACAGGGACCCTGTCCGGTCCCAATACCAGACGAGTCACCAGTTTCGGCCCGCGGCCCCGGTCGTTGTACTCGTAGCTAATTCGCCACTCGCCCCCAGGCAGGATCTCGGTCGTCTGCACCCCCACAGGCCGGGACGCGAGCATCACCGTGTACCGCCGCACTCGCGGAGTATCTGCCGCTTGAACTGGTTTGGGCAACAACTGGGCCAGCAGAAGGGCAGTCCCAAGCAGCGACTGCTTGAGCGCATCGCGGCGAGAAACCCGACAGCAACCGCAGCGGGATGCAAAAAGATTACGGGTTGGATAGAAGTCCTGCATTGCTTGCTCAGTCCTTCAGCACAGCACATCGAGAATGGTGACAGTCTACCCCAACGACATCGACCCACTCGCAAGAAAACGAGCGTGTGCTCGGAGGTTGTGCCTGGGGGCAACTTGCCAGGTGTGCATCAGGGGGAGCCCCCAGGAAGTCCTAGGGCACCAGTTGGGGTAGAGAGTCCTGCGAGTCCTGCGCTTTAGGGGAGGTGAGCTTGATACGGTGTGTTCCGAAGGTTTGCTTTAGAGCATGTTCGATAAGATCGTGGTCAGCACCGTTCACCTGGTGTGAGTCGCCGATATCCAAGGTTTTTCTTCTGTCGCTAATCTAGATAGACAGACTGGTACCGGAATCTCCCAGCAGCTGGAGTTATATTTTGACCTGCTGCAACCCCCGATTCCTCCCAGTTCCCTAATTCCTCCCAGTCAATGATAATTTTGGCGTAATTGACCGCCTCTTCCTCGGCCCGAAAGCAATAAGGCGTGATGCGCCGGTTACCGTTGGGATCAATGCAATCGGCGGCTATACCATTCCACTCATGACGGACTACAATCTGCCATCCTTTGTACACTGCAACCATTGGTTAGGATTCCTATAAACACTTTCATTGTTATTGGAACCTGTGTTGGCTCAAGAAAGTATCAAAGTTGCTTTCTCGGGTGGATTCTGTCGTAAAAGCGGTTTGCTTGAATGGAAAAATTGACGGGTCATGAATGGGATACGGCGTACAAGCTCAGCCTGTGCTGCTTCCTTATTGCAATTAATTATGGAGCTTCCTCGTATCATGTCAGGTCAGCTGCGGCTCCAGGTGGTCAATAAATAAGTGCTTGTTGTATAACGAATACTTCCAGTTGTATTCTTGGGCAATCCTTCAACAAAGTGTCGAGTCAGGGAACGGTTGTACCCGTATGATGAGGTGCAGCTACCCGGATCGATAGACATGCGCTCTGTATTTTGGTGTTCGTTGCTTGTGTTCCTGGGGCTCTGTGCTTCCGCCCAGGCCCGACCACCCCGGTTCGT
>JACMIX010000110.1 GCA_014380935.1 Gloeobacterales cyanobacterium ES-bin-141
AGACCATCACAGGGTAGTCATCTCTCTGGGACGCCGGTTACCCGACGCCTCTTGCGGCACCTTGGAGGACGGTCAACGAGCAACCCTGAAGCTTGCGCTTCTGTCCTCACGCCTTGCTCGGGGCGGGGTTTACCAAGCCAGCACCTCTCGATGCTGCTGGTGCGCTCTTACCGCACCTTTGCACCCTTACCTGTACTTTTTGCAAAGCCATCGGCGGTATGTTTCTGTGGCACTATCCTCACGCTCACGCGCACTGGGCGTTACCCAGCAACCTGCTCGTTGGTGAGCCCGGACTTTCCTCAAGCGAGCGTACCCGCCTGCGACCACCTCACCACCTCCTCCAGGCTTCATTTTAGGTTAGACTCTGGCCACTCAAAAAATTCCGTACTCAGGCCTGGTTCTGCGTTTGTGGGCCGCACCTCATAACCCTTTCTTAAGCAAGGAGCCGTACTACTGGTAGGTGTGCCACCGTCCACCCGGTTATCGAGACTGCTTTGCCGGAGAATCACCGATGAAAAAGCCCAAAGGCTTTGGCCAACCAACCGGGCTACACAATACACAGAAGCGTACCCCTGAAAACCTTGAGGGTGCTTTGAGCATTGCATTGCAGCATTGCCAGGCAGGTCAGTGGCCACAGGCCGAGGCTATCCTGCATCAAATTCTGCAAGTTCAGCCGGGGCATCCGGATGCGCTCCTCAACCTCGGTGTGCTGGTGTATCAACGCGGTGACACGACTACCGCCGTCGATTTTGCCACCAGAGCTACCCGCAGCGATCCCGGGTTCGTCGAGGCACATTACACCCTGGGCAGGTTTCTCGAGGCCCAGGAAAAACTGGACGAGGCCACGGCTTCCTACCGTCAGGCACTGGCGCTCAAACCCGGCTACGCGGAGGCGCATTATAATCTGGGGCTTGTCTTGAGCCGGCAGGGAGAGCCACAGCAAGCCGCCGCCAGTCATCGAGCCGCCCTGGCCCTGGCACCCGATTTTGCCGAGGCACACAACGAACTGGGTATCATCCTGGAAGTGCAGGGAGAACAAGCGGAAGCAGCCGCCTGTTACCGGCGTGCTCTAGCGATCAGGCCAGATCTGGCAGAGGCGCACAACAACCTGGGCGTCATTCTTGTAGCGCAGGGAAAGCTAGAAGAGGCCGCTGCCAGTTGCCGTCAGGCCATCGCCCTCAAGCCTGACTCAGCCCAGTTTCACTACAACCTGGGCCGTGTCCTGATGGCCGAGCAGAAACTGGAGATGGCCGAGGCCTGCTACCGACAGGCCCTGTCTCTCAAGCCCGATTACGCGGAAGCCTACGACAGCCTGGGCAGCACTCTATTGGAGTTAAGCCGGTTCACCCCGGCCATGGACGCTTACCGTCAAGCCCTCCGGCTCAAACCACAAGCAGCCCAGACCCACTGCAACTATGCGCTTGCCTTGCTTCTAACCGGTGATCTGCAGGCAGGATGGGCCGAGTACGAGTGGCGATGGCATCAGCAACTTCCGGCGGATATTTCTGAGCGGCCCCGCTGGGATGGTTCCGGGCAGGGAACGATTCTGCTCTACAGCGAGCAGGGTCTGGGAGATACGCTCCAGTTCATCCGGTACGCACCCCTGGTCAAAGCCCGGGGGGCACGGGTCGTAGTCACGTGTGATCCCTCGCTCAAGACCTTACTGGCCTCCTGCGCCGGGATCGACGACCTGGTTACATCGGGCGAAACACTGCCTGATTTTGACGCGTATGTGCTGATGATGAGCCTGCCTCATCACTTCGGTACACGGCTGGACACTATTCCGGGGGCTCCTTACTTGACTCCGACAACCTGCCGTCTACCCCTAGCTCAACAAGCACACCTGACCCGAGCCTCGGGCCTCAAGATCGGTCTGGTCTGGTCGGCAAAATTCAGACATTCCCTTGATTACAAGCGTTATTGTCCCCTGGCTCACTTCGAACCCCTGCTGAGGACGGGCGCGTCTTTTTTCTCTTTGTACAAGGGGGAGCGGCTCGCGGACATAGAGCCTTACCGGGGGCAAATCGTTGAATTAGGCTCCCATTTTCAGGATTTCGGCGATACGGCCTGGGCTATCGCTCATCTTGACCTGGTCATTACAGTAGACACGTCCGTTGCCCATCTGGCGGGTGCCCTGGGCAAACCAACCTGGGTGTTGCTGCCTTGTGTTCCTGATTGGCGATGGCTGCTGGGGCGAGAAGACAGTCCCTGGTATCCTACCGTGCGCTTGTTTCGACAGCCCCGGCCGGGGGAGTGGGCACCTGTACTTGAACAGGTTAATAAAGCCCTGGAGGTGTTTGAACCATAGAGGGGACATACACGGCCCCATAATGGACTGCATGGATATCACCCGCTCTGTCCAGGATCTCTACGAACGTTTTCCCTTCCCGCCCGACCCGGTGACTCAGACTCCTCCACCCGGCTGGAACTGGCGTTGGAGCTGGAGCTTTGCCCACAGTTTTTGCCTGGGCACACGGCCCCGACACAAAGATGTTCGAATTCTCGATGCCGGTTGTGGGACAGGTGTGGGGACGGAGTACCTCGCCTATCAGAACCCGCACGCGACCATCACCGCTATCGACCTGAGTGCTGCTTCGCTCGCGTTGGCGCGCCAACGGTGCGAGAAATTCGCCAACGTAGAATTTGCTCAGATGACTCTGCTGGATGCGGGTCGGCTCGAGGGGAGCTTTGATTTCATCAACTGCGTAGGGGTCCTCCATCACCTGGAAGATCCGGTGGCGGGCCTGCGCGCTTTAGCGGACAAACTCGCCCCCGGTGGGCTGATG
>JACMIX010000111.1 GCA_014380935.1 Gloeobacterales cyanobacterium ES-bin-141
CTGATTTGTGCTCTGGAGACAGGAGGCAATATCTCCCCCAAGCAGGCGTATGACGAGATTCGCGATTTGTGGAAGAAGCTCAAGGCCTCCAAGCACAACCTGCTGGATAATCCGCTTCCACCCGCCTCGCCCGAGCCCGAGGTCTAAACCCCGAGGAGCTAAATCTCCGCCAGCAAACGCCACCACACGAAGGCTGCAAAGCCAACTACGAAGGGAACAGCAACCAGATACCCTCCAAGTACGGAGAAGCCGACAATTTGTAGACTGCTTGCCAGCATTACCAGGAACCCAACACAGATAGCCAGGTAGGGAATGGACATCTGGTTTAGATTCGGCCTGTGTCCAGTCAGGAACGCTTGCTTGAGAACTTCCTGCAGGGCTGCTCCCCCGGCCAGTAACGCCAGTAGCGCCACCCCGATCAAAAAGTAGGGAGGGGTTGGCAGCAATAAACCATACGCCTCATCGGTCATCGTTACATCCTCTAACTCAAAAGCCGAATCTGCTCTTGTAAATAAGCAAGACATTCACCCAGGGCAACTTTGGAGACAGCGCCACTTTTGCGCACTTTGACCTCCACGAGTCCTTGCTCCAGGTCGCGCCCGACGGTAACCCGCAATGGTATTCCCAGGAGGTCCGCATCTTTGAACTTAACCCCGGCCCGCTCCTCACGGTCGTCGAGCAAGACTTCGATACCCGCCTGGCCAAGTTCACTGTACAGTTGCTCGGCTGCCTCTTTTTGCGGGGCAAGCTGCACGTTTGCACTGACAAGGATGACCTGGTAGGGCGCGATACTCATCGGCCAGATGATTCCATCCCGGTCGTGGGATTGCTCAACTAGGGCGGCAGGTAGACGCGAAACCCCTACACCGTAGCAGCCCATCAGCATCGGCTTAAGCTCACCATCCTCAGCGGCGAAAAGTACACCCATGGGGATTGTGTATTTGCAGCCCAGTTTAAAGATATGACCCAGTTCAATGCCACGTGCATTCTCAAGGACCGCCTCGGGCAGCAGGTGACAGCGGTCTCCTGCCCGGGCCGTGTCAAGCTCTGCTACTTCCCCGAGCACCAGACCCTCCTGCCCCCAGTTGGCGTAAACGCACTGTATATCGTCGCGGTTGCAACCGGTCGAGAAGTCAGTCAGTTCTGCTGCCGAGCGATCGACGAGCTTCACAAGGTCGGGTATCTCTATATCGGGGCCGATGAAGCCGGGACGTACCCCTGCCCATTCACTCACCTCCGCGTCGGTGGCAAGGCGCAAATCGAGACAATCGAGGCGATTCTTGAGCTTCGTCTCGTTCACCTGCCGATCGCCCCGGATGGACACGAGAACCGGACGCGAGCCATTCTCCCCAAGCGCCACATAGAGGATGTTCTTGACGATGCGGGTTGCCGGGATACCAAGCAGAGCTGCCTGCTCCTCGACAGTGCGAATACCAGGAGTGTCACGGATCTCATAGTGGCCCGGCGCAACCGGCTCGGGGTGTGCCGGAATCGAGACTGCCTTCTCGACATTGGCCGCGTAGCTTGCTGCGTCGCAGTAGAGAATCTCGTCCTCGCCAATCTCGGCCAGGGCCATGAATTCGTGTGAACCCGACCCGCCGATGGCCCCGGAGTCTGCCTCGACGGCTCTGAAGTTGAGCCCACACCGGCGAAACATATTGCTGTAGGCCCGGTACATCTGCTGGTAGGTCATCTCCAGACTGGCGGGCGAACTGTGGAAAGAGTAGCCGTCTTTCATGATGAACTCGCGCCCGCGCATCAGACCGAAGCGGGGCCGCTTCTCGTTGCGGAACTTGGTCTGCACCTGATAGAGGTGAAAGGGCAGTTGCCGGTAAGAGTTGACCATGCCGCGCACGAAATCGCAAACCGCCTCTTCGTGGGTCGGGCCGAGCCCGTACTCACGGGCCTGCTCGCCCTCCCCGTCTTTGAGGGTGAACATCGTCCCATCCTGGGTATAAACTGTCCAGCGGCCCGACTCCTTCCAGATCTCAGCGGGCTGGAGTTGGGGGAAGAGGGCTTCTTGAGCACCAGTCGCGTCCATCTCTTCACGGACAATGCGGCCCACCTTGTGCAAGACGCGCTGCATCATGGGGCCGTAAGTATAAAGGCCGCTGGTGCTCGCGAGCGGGCGGATGAAACCGGCCCGCAACAGTAGCCGGTGGCTCACGGCGACCGCTTCTGCAGGGGCTTCGCGCAGGGTGAAGAAAAAACTGGTGGCAAGACGGGTCATGGTGGCGACAGCAAAGCTCCAACCATTGTGTCTTGAATTGGCCTGAACTACTAGCGAACGATTTTTGCCTAGGAGGAGTACTTCAGTCGTTAAACATGTCTAAAAGTGTATGATTGTCCATATTAGGGATTGGTATCTCTTTCGGGTCCTAGATGTAGTGGGCCTGAGCGCTTGAAGGTCTAGTTTTCACGCTACAATAAGCTACTTTTGGTCCGGTCCATGGACGCGCCTCAGCTCCACCCACGCACGATCGACGAGGTTCGCAGCAAGGCCGACCTCATTGATGTCGTGTCCGAGCGGGTTATCCTGCGCAAGTCGGGCCGCGATTTCAAAGGCCTGTGTCCTTTTCACGAAGACCGCAATCCAAGTTTTTACGTTAGCCCCGCCAAGCAAATTTATAAGTGCTTCAGTTGCGGGGTGAGCGGTGACGTGTTCAAGTTCTTGATGGAGCTGGACAAGTCGTCTTTTAGCAATACGGTCCTGGAGCTGGCCCGCCGTCTAAATGTACCGGTGCAGACGCTCAAACCCGAGCACAAGGCCGAGTACACCCGCAAACTTTCACGCTGTCAACAACTGGGCGAGATCCTCGAACTAGCCGCCCAGTTTTATACCTACGCCCTGCACTCGGAGCGCGGCGTGCAGGCGCGGGATTATCTCAAAGCCCGCGCCCTCACCGACAGCACCCTTGAGAAGTTCCGTCTCGGCTACGCACCCCAGGGCTGGCAGTCTCTCTATACCTACCTGGTCGAGCAGAAGCGTTTTCCGGCCTCCCTCGTCGAGGAGGCCGGTCTGATCGTGCCTCGCAACGGTGGTCAGGGCTACTATGACCGTTTTCGCAATCGCCTGATGATCCCGATCTGTGATGCCAGGGGTCAGGTCATTGCTTTCGGGGGACGCGCCCTGGGTGACGAGCAGCCCAAGTACCTCAACTCCCCGGAAACGGAACTTTTCATCAAAGGCCAGACCCTCTACGCCCTCGACAAGGCCCGTGCGAGCATCGGGCGGACCGACTGGGCCATCGTGGTCGAGGGCTACTTCGATGCGATTGCCCTGCACCAGGCGGGCATCACCCACGTCGTCGCCACACTCGGCACTGCCCTGCGCACCGACCAGGTCAAACTGCTCCTGCGCTATACCGAGCAAAAACGCATCGTCCTCAATTTTGATACCGACCTGGCCGGTATAGCTGCGGCCGAGCGGGCGATCGGCGAACTGCGCGAACTGGTGGCCAAAAGTGCCGTACAGTTACGCATACTCACTCTCCCGGACGGCAAGGACCCCGATGAATTCCTGCGTGCACACCCGCCCCAGGAGTATCTTGATCTGGCCACTCGCGCTCCTCTGTGGATTGACTGGCAGGTAGAGCGTCTGTTTGCAGGCCTCGATCCGGCGGAAGCGGCTGATTTTGCCCAGCTCAGCCGTAGTCTGGTCGAACTTTTGTCCGAGTTGCCCGATTCGATGATGCGTACACGCTACATCCACTGGGTCGCGGAGCGTCTCTCCAGGGGCAATGGGCGTCTCGCGGTGCAGCTTGAGGAGGAGTTTCGCCGCCGCATTCGCAGGCAAAAATGGGGACCGGCCCGCAAGCACCAGCAAACTCTCCCCCAATCGGTCTGTCAGCGTGCCGAGGTGCAGCTATTACAAATTTACCTACATTTTCCAGAGTACCGTGAGGACATTCACCAGGGACTTGAGCATGATGATCTGGAGTTCTCGGTCCTCTACCATCGTCAGTTGTGGCAGAAAGTTTTACAACTGCGCGAGCAATCAAACGGTGATGGCGATATCGTGGTTACTCTACGGGCAGTCTGCAGCGAGAACCTGGCCCTCAATGCCCACCTTGGTCAGCTGTTGTGGCTGAACGAAAACAACCGGGTTGCCCTGATGCGGCCTCAGATGGTCATCCGCGCCGAGCTTGCCAACCTCCAGCTCGATCGTGCCGAGCGACGCTATCGCTACTTATCACGACTGTGGGACGAGGCCAGTGCCCATAACCAGGCCGATGAATCTCAATACTTTTGGGAGCAACTTTCTCAGGAGTACCAGCGCATCAACGAACTCAAAAAGCTGCTCACCCTCAAGATAGGGGAATCCACGGATGTGATTGCCAACTGGGAATCATAACCTGATAGGTAGGAGAGTCCTTACAATCCGCTCAAATACAGGCTCCAGGCTTGCAGCATTTCATCGAACGTTTAGGGTTGAGGGTCCATTTACTTGCACCCTTATATGTCAGCTTTCTGGTCCTGGCGCTGATCCTGGTCGGTCGTGAGGGTCTCAATTTGCGAATTGGCGAACTGCGCAAAGACGCCACCGAGTGGGTGACACACACTCTGCAGGTTCAGCGGGACGGCGAACGCCTGTTAAACGCGACCCTCAATGAGTCCATGGGTCTGCGTGGGTATTTACGGACTAAAAATATGGTGTCTTTACAGTTTTACATGACCGGACAGGCAGCCTTCCGGCACAACCTCGAGCAACTCTCGGTCCGGCTCAGCGACAACCCGGCTCAAATAGCTCGCCTTGAGCAGATTGAGCAAACCCACAACGATTGGCAGACACATTTTGCCCGCCGGGCGATCAGTCAGAACGCTGAAATCACGCCAGATTTAACCTCGGCAGACGAACTCTTATTTGAGTCGCTGGGTATGCAGGTCGAAAGCTTGCTTGCAGCGGAGCAAAAGCAATTGAACGAGCGCATCCGGCGCATGGATGAATTGGATTACCTGACCGAGGCCCTGGGCATCGCGGGCGCACTGGTCATTCTGGTCGGCATAGGCCTTAATATCTGGCTGCTGCGCCGCCGGGTCGAGTTGCCATTGCAAAAGCTGACCGAGGCCGGTCAGTTCTGGCGCTCAGGAGACATGACCTTCCGGCTCGATTATCGTTCTGCTGACGAACTTGGCCGACTTGCCGGGGTGCTCAACGAGATGGCCGACCGGGTATGCTACCGACAGGAACTCAGCGAGGCGCACAATCGGCAGATGGAGGGCTTGATTGCCGCCCTGTCTCACGACCTGCGCACTCCACTGCTTGCCGCCCGGGCGGGCTTGCGCTCGATTACACACGGGGCTTTCGGCAAGGTGGATGGACCCGTCAGAGAAATGCTCGAAGAGCATCACCGCTCCAACGAGAGTCTGCTCAAGCTCGTCGAGGCCCTGCTTGATATCTCTCGCTATGAAGCGGGTCACCAGAACCTGATTCTCGAATCCCTCAACTGGCAGGATATTTTTACCCAGGCAATTTCCCTGGTCTGCGCGGCCCGGGCATGTCCGGCTACTATTACGTATCGAATTACCCAGCCACTACCGGTTGTCATTGGCGATGGGCTCGAAATACGCCGCGTTGTCCAAAATCTGCTCGATAACGCTGTACAGGTCTGTGGTCCGGATGGACAGATTAAACTGGAGGTCACCTACCAGGAACTCAACCCCCAAAATGCCGGTGGGGACGCGGTACGTGTCGGGGTGCGCGACACCGGGCCGGGGATTGCTCCGTCTGAGAGGGAACGGCTCTTTCAGCGTTTTATCCAGGGGCGCGGGCGACGTGGGGGGGCTGGGCTTGGTTTGTATCTATGTCGCCAGATCATTCAAGCCCACGGAGGGACTATTGGCGTCGAGAGCCAGCCCGGTGAGGGAAGCACTTTCTGGTTTACTCTCCCCATAGCCCCGCAAGACGACCTGCCGGTTCTCACCAATTATCAGCTGTTGAGTCAGGAGGAGTAATGTTCGATAGAGGTGGGCCTACACCTATACGGGTCCTACTAGTTGAAGATCATGCTCTGATGCGTCAGGGCATCAAAGCTCAGTTCGCGCTTGAGCCGGGGTTTGAGGTCGTTGGCGAAGCTGGTGACGGCACCAGAGCCGTTCAACTAGCGGCTGAACTAAAACCGGATGTGGTGTTGATGGACATTGATCTGCCGATCATGGATGGGATTGCCGCGACTCAGCAAATTAAAAGCGACTCCCCTACCGCCGCTCGTATCCTGGCACTGACGGCTTTTGACGATGACACCCAGGTAACGGGGATGCTTGCCGCCGGGGCGGATGGCTACTGCCTCAAGAGTATTGATTGGGAGCAACTCATCGCCGTCATCCGGCTTTTGCAGGGGGGAGGTGCCTACCTCGATCCCCGAGTGGCTCAAAAAGTAGCACGAATGCTCCAGCTACCGGCTTCCACGGCTGTTGCACCCTCTCAAGTGCCGGTCACCTCCCCTTCCCAAACCTCACTCCTGAGTGGTCAGGAGCGCAAAATCCTGAAGTTTATCGCTGAGGGACGGTCGAACCAGGAGATTGCCGACCAGATGTATCTATCGCTGGGGACGGTCAAATCGTACGTACGCATGATCCTCAACAAGCTCAGCGTCGATGATCGCGTTCAAGCAGCGGCAAAGGCCATTCGTGAGGGACTGATTTGACCTCATGTGAGGCTTGTGAGTAGTAAGGCGACAAGTTCTTCCCGAGTACTGGCAACGGGCAAGTGCGTACTCACGGGTTGCTCGGACCACAGGATGTGAGGCTGGTCTGCTGTGTACGTTAAACCATCGGGCAAAGGTGGGCAGAGCACCCAGACTTCGGGAGAAAATAGACAAATCTCCTCAGCAGTGGGCGTACTGTAATAGGGCAACACCTCAGCACCCCATACCAGGCAGTAGCGGCTGACCTGTTGAACCATAGAAACGTCGGTTCCGACAACTAGAATTCGATGCATGGCTAGACGACCTGCAAACTGATGAGTAGCGTTTACTGCGGCAAAATGCATACGCGCAAAAGCCTCCAAAAATAACAGGGCTGCTCTCAGTATGAAGACTGTTTGAATCAACCACCACGGGCGAGCGGATAGACATGTGGATATCCAGATGTGCTGACATGCACTGGTGCGCTGTTTTTTTGTGGTTGTCGGAGTTATACATCGTATACTTGAAGTTTGCTCTTTATTGTGTTCTGTCTTGGTGATATCACAGTATCTAGCTTCAGTTA
>JACMIX010000012.1 GCA_014380935.1 Gloeobacterales cyanobacterium ES-bin-141
TGCAGCATGCGATTCCCATCCGGCAGGACCAGCTCGTCCGGGTCTACCTGCTCAATATGATCGAGTGGGACCCGGCTGTGACCTTTCACCTGCATGCCAACTTCTTTCGGGTCTACCGGACCGGTTTGACCCTCGAACCGGATGAAGAAGCCGACGTCATCACCATGGGCACCGCCGAGCGCCATATTCTCGAATTCTCCTACCGCTTCCCCGGACGCTACATGTTCCACCCGCACCAGGACGGGATTGCCGAGCGCGGCTGCATGGGACAGTTCAAGGTCGTGGGTGATGCGGCAGGCGACGAAGAGCACGGCACCCACGGTTGAGGGGATAATGGTCCCACTGGATAGCCAAGTCCGATTGCAATATGCGAGGTTCGGTTGAAGTACCCAATGTCCCGTCTTTTGCCGGTAGTTCTGATCGCAGTCCTTGGCCTGGTGAGTGCCTGTGGAAGTCCCGCCGAGACTCCCGCGCCTGACTCGAAGGTTGCCCAGGGCACCGTATCCGCTCTCGATACAAAAGACGTCGATTACACGACGAAGCTGGGCTTGATGCGCGGGCACTTCATCGTTGCCCAGGAGTTGCTGACGCTCAAGCAACCCCAGGCAGCCCTGCCCCACTTCGGCCACCCGATCGACGAACTCTACCTCGATATCGAGGAGCAGTTGGCGGAGCGTGAAGTGGCAGACTTCAAGACGACTCTGATTCAGTTGCGGGACATGGTCAAGTTCTCGCCCGAGTCCCCGAAGATAACCGCTCAGTTTCAAAGCGCTCTCGCAGCCGTTGACGGGGCCATGGAAGCTATACCGGCAGCTCAACGCGAATCACCCACGTTTGTACTCCAGGTCATCGATGGCCTGCTCGCGGCGGCGTCTGCCGAGTACAACGAGGCGGTCACGGGCGGCAAAATCGCCGAGCGTATTGAGTACGAGGACTCGCGGGGTTTCGTGTTGTACGCAGACAGTCTCTACAAGAAAATCGCCACTCAAATGGCCGGGGATGACCCCCAGACCCACCAGACAATCAGCACGAACCTGGAGCAGTTGAAGAAAGCCTGGCCACAAACAAAGCCCCCAACCAGCGCGGTAGTGACACCCGAGCAGGTCACGGCATCCGTCAAAGCCATCGAAGCGGCCTCTCAAAAAGTCGCTGCCCTGTGAACGGGGGTTCCCTGACCCTAAGGACTGGATTGTTAGCGAGGCGAGAAATAGTACCGGGACTAGCGTCCTGCTACCAGCCTGGGTTTGCTCAGGGGAAGGCAGGCCGCTTCGACAATGGTGTTGGGAGCGGCCTTGGCCGTGTACATGCTGGAGCCCGCGTAGTCGAGTTCGCGCAACTCCTTGAACTGGGCTTTGTCGCAGTTGAGGATCTCGACCTTTCGAAGCGTGTCTCCGACCTGAAGTTTGCGGATGCTCTTGAGCCCTTGGGTTACGTAACCGAAACTCGCGTACTTGCCGTCTGAGAGATTATTGCCGGTCGGGTTCAACTCGGGGTCGGAAAAAGAGATGAAGAACTGGCTTGAGGCCGAGTTGGGGTCTTTCTCGAAGCGGGCCATCGAGAGAACACCGGGAGGACCATAGGGCAGGGCCGGGAACTTTTGAATCGTCTCGCCGTAGGGAACCGCGTTCCAGTCGCCCGCGATGTACTTGGTGTGGAGTTTGGCCATCTCGTCGCGTAGCTTGAGAGGGTCTGCCTCGTAGCGGTCCTGAACATAGTCCACGCGCCGCTCGATGATTTGCGTGGAGGTAATCTCCGTCTCCTTACGGGCCGGACGCACTTCGAGCGGGATATTGCGGTCCTTGCCAGTGGCGGGGTCCCGGAAATTACCAAAGCCGTCGCCTTTTGGGTCACCTGTCTGGACCAGGTTGAAGCGCTCGGCCCGCGTGATTTTCAGGCCGTTGTAAAACCCGCGCTGCACGAGATCGAGGAAGTTGCCCGCCGTCAGCGGCGCATTGAAACCGTCTACCAGGGTGGTAAATTCGCCCCGGTCGGTGGTGAACTTCACCATCGTCCAACCGCCGTTCAGGCGGGGTAAGGCACGGTACTGGTCGGGCACTTCTACTTTGTAATCACTCAGCATGGCAAGTTGCAGCAGATCCAGGTACCAAAAAGTCTGGCGCAATTGGAGGGTTGCCCCAGGTACGTCCTCGGCGTAAATCTTGTCCTCCAGACGACGAACGCCCAGCCGCAAGTCGGCAATAGCCTGTACGGCCCGCTCCCTTGCTTGAGCCGGAACGCGTTCGAGAATCTTGGGCTCGTTGCGGCTCAAGATCTCGGTGGTGCGGGCCGTCTCGGCTTTTGCTTCGATCCAGCCGCGGTCTTTGATCGGCTCCTGGATGCGCTCCATCGTCTTCTCCACCTCCCAGACCTCGAAGCCCGTGTCCGGCAGGGAGCGGCGGAGGGCAATTTCTTCCTCGCGCACGGGCGTCCCCGCCCGCAGGTTTCTTAGCAAGGCATCGTCGTCCTGGTTGCTCACATCCTGGAGATTATTGGTCCACAACACCAGACCCGTGAGCGCAACCGCTGTTCCGCCAATCAGGCCCAGGGTCCACCACAGGGGACGGAGGTTCAGTTGCTTGCGCGCCGAGACAGGCTCCGGGGCTGCCTCCGCCTGCCACAGGTGGCCGAAGGTTTCGGCAAAGCTTGAGCGGTCAACTCCCTGGGGTGCAAGCTCCTGGCGGTAATAGTCATCGAGCAGGGTTCGGCGTTCCCCAACCGGCAGGTTCAGGAACTCAGGAGTCCTGGTCAGTTCTTCCAGTTCATTCAACTTTTGTTCGACAACTGTCATGGCTTACCCTGCGATGGCTGAGGCGTTTGGATGATTAGTTTGCCTGTACTGTCGCGTGCAATGCGCTTTGGAGAAGTGTTTGGAGCCGGAGCCCCGGTTTGAAACGGCACAGGCTCCACCTGGGGTGCCGGGGCGGGCGGCGACACCGGATCCTGCAGAGCCATCCCCTGAAGGCGCTTGAGCTGACCATTCCAGGAGCGGCCGCTCAGGAAGGGACCGAACAGGACCACCAGGATGAAGAAAAAGCTGCTCACCAGCGTGATCGTCGGACCCGAGGAGAGGTTCTGGTAGTAGCTGATGTAAAGACCGATCAGACTCGATGCCACCCCGAGACCGATGGACAGCTGGAGCATCGAGGTAAGCCGGTTGGTTACCAGGTAGGCGGTTGCCGCCGGAATGATCATCAAGGCAATGGTGAGTGCCACACCCACCGCCTGCATCGTCGCCACCACGGTAAGAGCGGTCAGGGCCATCATCGTGTAGTGCAGTCCGCGGGCGGGTAGACCCGTGGCCTCTGTCCACTGGGGATCGAAGCTCAACAACAAAAA
>JACMIX010000112.1 GCA_014380935.1 Gloeobacterales cyanobacterium ES-bin-141
GTCGCCGTGGACGACCTCAAAAAAATTGTCGAGGAGCTCGTCGATAACGCCTTTAAATTCTCTAAATCGGGCATGCCTGTCCAAGTGCAGACCGACCTGAGAGACGATCGCTTCAGCCTGCACATCACCAACTGCGGACGCAGAATGACCAGCGAGCAGATCGCCGACATGGGGGCCTACGTACAGTTTGAACGCCGGTTCTACGAACAGCAGGGTATGGGTTTGGGACTGATAATTGTCCGGCGTTTGAGCGAGTTGTACGGTGGACGGCTGATTATCGAGAGCGGCTCCGAACCGCAGACAACCGTTCGAGTGACTTTGCCGGTTTATCGGGAAGACCGTGACCCGTCCCGCCAGAACCAGGCGACACTCACAAGCCGGACTTAGAAGTTTGCATACTGGTATTTCGCAAAACTGTTTTAACACGTGACTGTTCGGCGGAAGACGAGTAGTTTGTTCCCAGGCTTCTCTAATTTTGGAAGGCAGGGAGATTCTATGTCGGATGCAGACGTGGTCGTTATCGGAAGTGGTCAGGGGGGTGTCCCTTTTGCCGCGGATCTGGCCGGGGCTGGACGCAAGGTTGTCCTCTTCGAGCGCCGCACTCTCGGAGGAAGCTGTATCAATTACGGCTGTACGCCTTCAAAGGCCTTTCTGGCGGCGGCGCACAACGCTGGGCGTGCTCGCCAGGCAGCACAACTGGGCATCCACGTTCAGGTGCAGGTAGATTTTCCAGCCGTGATGGAGCGAGTACGCAGTATTCGCAGCACATTTAATGCAGGCATAGAACGGCGACTCGCAGACGCTGGCGTACAGGTTATCTACGCCGAGGCCAGCTTCACAGATGCTCACACCCTCTCGGGCGGCGGAACAACTGTATCCGCGCCCCTGATTGTCCTGAATACGGGCACTTCCCCGCTCCTCCCGGATATTCCCGGCCTCGCGGGTATGCCCGTGCTTACCAACGAGAACTTCTTTGACCTCAAGACGCTGCCGGAATGCACCCTGGTCCTGGGTGGGGGCTATATCGGCCTCGAACTCGGACAGGGGTTGGCGAGGCTTGGCAGTGAAGTTCATATCCTCCATCGCGGTGAACGACTCCTCGATCACGAGGAGCCCGACGTGGGGGATGTCCTGGCCGAGGCCTTCCGACAGGACGGAATGCACCTCCACCTGAACGCGACTGTTGAGCGCGCAGCGTACACAGACGGGGTGTATACGCTCACGCTCAAGGGCGGTCTGGAGGTCCAGGGTACGGCGTTGTTGATTGCCACGGGTCGCAAGCCGAACACCCACGCACTCAACGTCTCGGCGGCTGATATTCGCCTCGATGCACAGGGCTATATCGCAGTAGATGAGCATTTCCAGACCACCGTACCGGGTGTTTACGCAATTGGGGATGTGGCCCGGCAGCCGGCCTTTACCCACGTCTCCTGGGAGGATTACCGCCGCTTGAAGGGGATTTTGAACGGCGAGTCCCGGACACGTGCAGACCGGGTACTGGGGTATGCCACTTACACAGAACCCCAGGTTGGGCGAGTCGGACTCACTTTTGAGCAGGCTCATGAGTACAAAGCCCGGGTAGTCACCCTACCCATGGGACAGATCGCCCGCGCCATCGAGTGGGGACACACCCTGGGTTTCTACCGGCTGGTCGTGGATGAGGATACGGACAAAATCCTGGGAGCAACCCTGGTCGGCTATGAGGCGGCTGAACTGGTCCATGTGCTGCTTGCCCATATGCAGGCGGGTTCTACCTGGCGCGTGCTCGAACAATCCGTGCATATCCATCCCACTTATGGGGAGGCTCTGCCGAGTCTTGCCCGCTTGCTGACCTGAAATGATTTTTGTCCCCTGGACAGAGCAGGCTAGTATAGTAGTCCAGCAAACTAAGCCTACTCCTGCCGTGTATACCTACTTTAAGTGCGGCGACTTCAAATTCCGCACCCTTGAGGAAGCCCTGACCTATTCCATCGCCACTGGCGATGATATTCAGGAGTTGACCTCGAAGACGGACCCCTTTGTCGAGCGCCTGCCCAAGGCCTCCAAGGCGACTTCCTGGATGATTGGCGAGCCCTGGAACGGTCAGGCAGGTTACCTGTCTACACCCCAGGACAAGCTAAGGACAGCCGATTTTGATGCTAATAACATCGGTAAGTCCAAAGTCCGGTTTGGTCGCCCACCACACTCCGCACCGGGATGACGGTGCGGTAGCTCTTGCGGGCGCTATCTCGTGAGACATTTGCATCAGTTGAATGAGATGTACCAGCTACCTGCGTAACGGTAAAGCGGATTGGGCTCGGTTCCCAGGTAGCGCGCCTGCATCTTGAACAAGCCTGAATTGCGGGGGTTTGTGAAATTTTGCATGCGAATGCGTAGGGGAACGTCTGCCTGGATGGGAGTTTGCATCACGATGGTCAGCGTGCGCTCTTTGGCATCCACTTCTTCGGTTTCCATCTTCTCGACCGGCAGGGTTTCCCCAGTACGTTCGTTGATCACCTGGATGCTATTGAGGTCAAAGCTGTTGTCGAAAAAGTATGGGTAACTCAGTTGAACCTCGCTGATAGCGACGTTGTGAGGCTTGATTTCCAGGTCCAGTTGATTGGATCTGGCCTTGGCCCGGTTGTTGCGCAGGGTATATCTGAGCGTGTTGTCCGGGTCTTTCTCGCCGCCGAACAAGACATATCCCGATTGGGCCTGCGCCGGGATGGGCACAGATGCCAGGATGAGGATGAGCAGAACGCTCAGGTGTAGCGATGTGGGGCGCATGATATGGGTTCACTCCGATCGATGCGGGCAAAGCCCGGTGCATTCAGACCATTTTTAACATGCCCGGAACCTGCAACCGTACAGGCATCCTGGTGAGATCGGTCGTCATTACGGGCGTCGGCCTGGTCGGCTGCCTGGGTTCTGATGCCCGCACAACCTGGAAACGCTTGCTGAACGGGGAACAGGGCTACAACGCCGGTGAACCCGTTGCCCGCGCAGTTGAGATCACAGCCGTCCGTGCCCGAGCGATTGCCCTGGTCGAGCGGGCCTGCCGGGAAGCCCTGGTAGATGCGGGCCTCGAGTACCGGCAGGCTGAAAGCGGGGTTGTCATCGGCTCGAGTCGGGGTCTCCAGGCGGATCTGGAGACGGGCTACCTGAGGAATCCCCTGGCCGCGGGTCCTGCCGCTCCTGCAAGTGCCGTGGCAAAGTTAGTCGGGTCGGGTGGCCCTACTAGTGCCCTTGCCTGTGCCTGCGCGACCGGGGCCTGGTCAATCGGTCTTGGTTACCGCTGGGTGGGATGGGGTCTGTGCGAGCGGGTGATTGTCGGTGCGACTGACGCTGCCATCACCCCTCTGAATCTGGCCGGTTTTCGCAAGGCGGGCACGCTCGCGTCCGGGCAATGCCGTCCCTTCGACCGTCGGCGCGACGGCTTTACGCTGGCGGAGGGAGCAGCAGTACTGGTGCTCGAGGCCCAATCCCTGGCCGAAGCCCGTTCGGCCCGTCCTTACGCACGTATACGGGGCTTTGCTGCCGCGAACGATGCCTACCATCCAACCGCCCCACGCCCCGATGGTGAAGGACTCGCACGGGTTTTGCGCCAGTGCTTTAAAGAGGCAGGTATCGGTGCGGATGAGATAGACGGTGTAATCGCTCACGGAACCGGGACTTCCCTTAACGACGCGGTGGAGGCGGCAGTAATCGAGCGAATCTATGGCGCGGCCGTACCGGTCAGTGCCTGCAAGGGCAGCCTGGGTCACAGCCTGGGAGCAAGCAGCGCCATCGAAGCGGTCCTGGGGTGCCTTGCCTTGCGTACGGGCTGGCTGCCCCCAATCGTCGGGCTCACCGATCCGGCCTTTGAACTTGATTTTGTCTGCACTGCCCGCCCGAGCCATCCCAAGATGCTCATGCTTCACAGTCTGGGGTTTGGTGGTCAGAATACAGCTCTACTACTAAGTAGTTGGAGCTAATTGATCGTAAGATCCTGTTTTTGTGAAGCATTTTTCACATATGGCAAGGGCACGCTGCTGCGTGCCCCTACAGCACGGATGCAGACGGAGATAGGGGGTAGGGGCACGCTGCTGCGTGCCCTTATAGACGCGTGCGGGAGGCCAACCTTTTTGGGTGAAGCTGGGTTTTTCACACTCGGCTACTTAGAGGAAGTTTAGAGGCAGGCTGCATATGCATTCCTACACGCTCTGCTAAAGAATACCGCTATCTGGACGGAAGATCGGGACTTTTTTGGTTGCGGCCTGCCAGTTTGGACGACAGAAACCCTCGCGGTCTACCTGGCAGGGCATGAATAACAAAATCATGTGAATCATGCATTAACTGTGCTTATCCAGCACTTCGAGAATGGCACTGGCCCCACGGGCGATGGCTCCGCTGGTGCCCAGGTTCTCGCGCATGTGGCAGTACCCTGCTTGCATGCGCGCCCGGGCGGCGGGGTCTGTGAGCAACTCCAGGCTCGTGCGGGTCAGCGCCTCTACGGTGGCCTGCTCCTGCAAAAACTCGGGCACGACTGGCGACATGTCCACCAGATTGACCGGTGACATGTAGGGGATTTTGAAATTGGTCAGGTTTTTGGCAATCCAGAAGGTCTTGGGATTGACCCGGTAAGCTA
>JACMIX010000113.1 GCA_014380935.1 Gloeobacterales cyanobacterium ES-bin-141
ACGGCGGCAGATTCATCAGCCAGGGCAGCCAGCAACATTTCTCGCACTCCCGGCTCGTGATGGGTACGCAGGGCCTCCTGGGCACGGGCGCGGACCTCGATTGCACCATCTCGTAGGGCTGTATTGATCAGCGCTCGGGCTGACGGCCATCCGGAAATAAATCCCAGTGCTACGGCTGCCGCCCAACGGACTTTGCGCTCCGGGTTGTCGAGGGCAGCAATCAGATGGAGCGCCGCTGCGGGTGATTGGGTATTAGCATTACCGAGTTGCAGACCAAGCTGTTGGGCTGCGGCGTCATTCTGGTCGCGTAACCGGGCAAGTAAAGCCGGGATATCAGCAGCAGATTCGGACACGGGGTACGGCACGCGGTACCAGTAGTTTAGCCTTGCTCCTTTCTGGAGGTGGTAAGGCGTGTACCATAACCAACTTGGGCAAGGAATCGGGAGCCTTACTGAGGAGAACCAGACCCAGGAAACGCCGATTTGGAAGCTGGTTTGGTCTGCGAGGCCGTAGTTTTATCGGCAAAGTTATAGGCAAAGGTACGCACCTGTGGACCGGACGCAGCCGGTTCACGCGGCAGGCTGCCCGCGGCGATACTGATGGTGTTGGTTTTGTAGGCTTTCACCAGGTTGCTGTCAAAGTATTTCAAGAATGAATCCACTCCCTGCAACTCACAGGTATCATCGGCTGCCTCGGTCCGGTACTGGGTAGGGATGACCAGTCGCGGCTCGATTTCACGGGTTGCGGCCTGGGCAAGTTCGGCATCGAAACTCTTCGGTCCCCCCCCGACCGGCACGAACAGGATGTCGGGTCTGCCCAGCAAGATCTTCTCCTCCGGTGCCGGAGGAGAGGCAATACTGCCCAGGTGAAGGATGTCCATGCCTGCCTGCTGCCACCGCCACGCGACATTAATACCGAATTGACGACCGTCCTTGCGGTCGTGAAGGGTACTGATGCCCTGCAATCGGTCGAAGTTGTCAACTGTGAAGACCCCCGGCTGGTAGAGCACGCGTGGGTTGCCCTCCACCACGTCGAGGGCTCCCTCGTCGAGCAGGCGTGAACTAAGCAAGATCAAGTCCGCCTCGACTTTCGGGCGGCGGTAGCCAAGTGTACAGCCCGCCGGGCGGAACGGGTTGACCAGAATGCGGCCCTCGGGCGAGCTGAACAGAAAACAGGTGTGGCCCAACCACTGCACGGTGAGCTTGCCCGGGGGAGATTTGGCCGGGGCTGCCCAACTGCGGCCTCCCCCAAGTACTGTGAGCCCTCCGAGGCCCACCAGCATCAATTGACGTCTTTTCATTCTTTTGTCAGGCCTTTTAGAAAATTGCCGAGCAGGTCTTTACCCGACTCGGTCAGGATACTCTCCGGATGAAATTGTACCCCCTCAATCTGAGGATACGTGCGGTGACGGACGCCCATAATCGTACCGTCCTCGGTCCAGGCTGTGACTTCAAGCACCGGCGGGCAACTCTCGCGCTCGATGACCAGTGAGTGGTACCGTGTTGCCGCAAACGGCTCGGGCAGGGAACGGAAAACGCCCGTATTTTGGTGAAAGATAGCCGAGGTCTTGCCGTGCATCAGTTCCACTGCACCCACGACCGCTCCACCAAAGACCTGGCCGATGCACTGGTGTCCCAGGCAGACGCCCAGTATAGGCAGCTGTGGCCCTAATTCAGCAATCAGAGCATTGCAGATGCCCGCATTCTCGGGACGGCCGGGGCCGGGAGAAATAACTACCGCCTGGGGGCTGAGGGCACGTACCTGGTCAAGGCTAATCTGGTCGTTGCGCCGGACCTCAACCTCAGCACCCAGCTCTGCCAGGTACTGAACCAGGTTGTAGGTGAAACTGTCGTAGTTGTCGATGACCAGAATCATAGGGCCGTGACGACAAGCGCGTCAGGTACAATCCCCCAATCATAAGACAAGCCCGGTACAGCCGGTTGCAATTAAAACGCTTGATGAATGCTTCCCACATCCTTGCAGCACAAGCGTGCCCCCAGGAGCGTTGTGTATCGCTGCTAGATCATCAGAACTTGGCAGTTGCTCTCTGCTCCAATTGTGCGGGTCCAAGGGCGCCGAGCCAGTTGTCTGAGTATTAATCATAAATCGTCGATATGCGATTAAAAAACCACAAATTGCTTATTCCAGGTCAGCCCATTTCATAACCTACTAAGTAGGAAAAGTTCGGGTGCGGACGTCATCACCAAAACGGCTTACAGCTTGTGCAATCACCCCGCGCAGATCTGCGTAGGGCCTGACAAAAGGTGGAGCATGTTCGCTCAGGCCGAGTAGGTCGTGGGTGACGAGAATCTGCCCATCACAGTGAGGTCCTGCTCCAATACCGATCGTAGGGATGGCCAGGGCGCGCGTGATCTCGGCTGCAAGCTCAGACGGGATATGCTCCAGAACGAGTGCGAACGCTCCTGCTTCCTGCAAGTCCTTGGCCTGAGCGAGTAGACGTGCGGCGGCGGCTTCAGAAGTGCCCTGGGTTCGGTAACCGCCCAACTGGTGGACCGATTGGGGAGTCAACCCGATGTGCCCGCACACCGGCACACCGGCCTCGACCAGGAACGCGACTGTCTCGACCAGGCGAGGGTACCCCCCCTCAAGCTTTACAGCCTCAGCACCACCTTCCTTCATTAGGTGGCTTGCCGCCTCGAAGGCCTGGGCGGGTCCCGTCTGATAAGACCCAAAAGGGAGATCCACAACCATGAGAGACCGGTGTACAGCCCGACGCACAGCCCGGCAATGGTGAAGCATTTCCGCAAGTGTAATCGGCAACGTGCTTGGGTAACCGAGGGCAACCATTGCCAGCGAGTCGCCAACCAGAATCAAGTCGGCTGTTTCGTCCAAAAGTTGAGTGGTCGCATATTCCCAGGCGGTAAGGGCGACGATAGGCTTGCCTTGCTGCTTGAGCTTGCGCAATGTATGGATTGTGATGGCCATGGCTTCAGTTTAGAGCATGGCCATACCCAGCCTGCTCCTGACTACAGTCCTTTTCGTGTACCTCACCAACCCTGAAAGTATCAATAAATATAGATATGCATTCGTATAGAATTCTTGCAGCTTGATTGATTGCATGGCAGCAACTGAACAACTCTCAAGCGAATCTTTTATACAGACCAGATTGAGAGATTGAATTATGTCAATCCCAGTTAAAGGTGATTACACGGTTGAATTGTTTCTTCAAAAGTTTTATCAGTAAATCGCCCAAGTACACAGACAGTTGATATAAGCCCTCGACAAGCCACAAATAGCTCTACAGCTTGCTTTCAGTAGATATAGCCTGATGATACCGCTTCAAGATCGAGCAGGTGTATTGAGAGAGTTTCTGATCGTAATTTGATCTTTATTATTAAAAAAATGCGCTCAAAGGTAGAACTTATGGGTAAACTAAATCTGCAACACGGTTAAGTCAATGTAGGGGGATTCAATGAAGTTCATACTAGCCATACTCTGCCTTCTGTGTACTTTTGGACTCGCACCGCCAGTCCAATCTCAGACAACGAAACTGCCCTGGTCAGACCCCAAAACGTGGGGGGGTACTGTACCTCAAGCAGGTGCAGCCGTCTATATTCCAGCGGGCAAGGAAGTGCTCCTGGATGTCAGTCCACCGCCCTTAAAAAGCCTCGAGATCGAGGGTGGTCTCACTTTTGCCCGCAAAAATCTCAACCTCAGCGCCGACTGGATCATGGTTCATGGCAGGCTGCGGGTTGGGGCTCCCGGCAGCCCATTCAAACAGCGGGCCGTGATCACCCTGACCGGTAGCAACTCCGGTGAGAACATCATGGGCATGGGTACCAAGTTTATCGGTGTGATGGGCAACGGCGTGCTGGAAATGCACAGTCCTCCCCGAGTGAGTTGGGTCCGCCTCAACGCCACTGCTGTCAGCGGAGCAAGCCAGTTAACCCTGGAGCGCTCGGTGGACTGGAAAGCCGGGGATCGGCTGGTTGTTGCCTCTACTGACTTCAACCCATTGCAGTCAGAGCAAGTCGAGGTGCAAGCGGTCTCGGGCAGTGTTGTTACCCTGGCCCAATCACTTGCGAACCTGCACTGGGGACAGATGCAGACCTACGACGGTAAAAATCTGGATGAGCGCGCAGAGGTCGGGTTGCTGACCCACAACATTATCGTTCAGGGCGATAGCACCTCGACGGAGTCTGGATTTGGTGGCCACATCATGGTCATGGAACAAGGCCAGGCCCGACTTGACGGCGTAGAACTCTACCGTATGGGGCAGAAAGCCAGTTCAGGGCGCTACCCTCTCCATATGCACCTGTTGGGAACGGCAGTGAACACTTACTTGAAAAATTCCAGCATTCACCATAGCTACAACCGCTGTGTGACGTTGCATGGAACCAATCAGGTCACCGTGCAATCCAACGTCGCCTACGACGCAGTCGGGCACTGTTTCTTTTTGGAGGACGGCATTGAAACCAAGAACGTCTTCGACCGGAACCTGGGGCTACTAACGCGCAAGCCAGCCACTTATCTCATTCCCTCAGATGAATTTCCATCCACCTTCTGGATCACCAATCCCGATAATACCTTTACGGGCAACGTGGCTGGGGGCTCAGAAGGATTCGGCTTCTGGTACGACCTGCCCGAACATCCTACCGGTGCCTCTGCCGCCGCGGGTACGAATGTTTATCCACGCACCACGGCCATGGGACTGTTCAAGGACAATGCGGCTCACTCCAATTACGCCGACTACCGTTCTGCCACTGGGCTC
>JACMIX010000114.1 GCA_014380935.1 Gloeobacterales cyanobacterium ES-bin-141
ATTCGTACTGGTTTTTCTGGTCAGGTGGAAATTCAACATCGCCTGGTGGCCTATGTTCCACGGGCTGCACCTGCCCTGCACTCCTGACCTTCTGGACAATTGCCAGGGAATCGAGCCTGTCGCTCAATCCAGGCAATTGCTTCAGCGCTCCGACAATAATTTCTGAAAAGTTGTATTTCTCGTTGCTACCGTACTCTGTAGTGAGGTGCGCCAATAGTTCGAGCGTGTAGTCCGGGAAGTTAAGAACATCCGCGATGCAGGCCAGTTTTAACAACCGCTCTGGTGTCATTAATTTCCCTGGATCACTTCTCAGTAGATCCCGGAAGTAAAAAGCATTGGACCAGAGCAATTGGCCGGGATGTATCGGTGAGAAGATTGGTGAACCGGTACGCTGAACCCGGTAAGGCTCCAAGTCAAATAGGTCGAAGCCGCTGTTGCGTAGATGACAGTCAATCTCGCCAAACAAAGGCTGATCTTTGTAGAGCGGTACGAATTCAACTTCGATAATCGTCGAGAGCACGCTCTTCGCGATGATCTGAGCACCGCCTTTGAGTACGTCTAGATCACCACCCTGCACATCAATTTGGAGAAAATCGATTTCCTCGATACCCTCTGACTTACAGAAGGCATCGAGGGTTGTGGTCTCTACTTCCACTGTCGAAACGACTTCTGTGTACTCTGCGTAGCCGGAGAACCGCTTGAGGTAATTTCTGTCCGGACGATAGAGAGAACTGCAGGCCGGGAAACTGGTCAAGTACAGAGTAGACTTGCCGACCGTACTCCAGAGGGCCTTGGGAATATGTTTTTCCTGCCAGTTCGCCTGGCGGGCTTCAAACTCCAGGTTCATCTGACGACAGGCATCCACGTCGGCTTCGAACCCGTAGACGGTCAGGTTTGGAGCAAAGATTCGCCAACGCTCACTATCACTGTCTTCCCCAGAGCCGTCCAGACTCCGTGAACCGACATGACAAACGGTCAGGTGCAGATCGTTCAGGTGGCCGTTTGCTTTTAACATCGACAGAAAATCTGACATAGTACTATCCCACGCAACCCTTGAGAGCTTTGGCCTATCGAGCCGGGCTTAATATGCCCAACCACAGAATATCCATTGCTACCTGTTGCATCTCGTATAGTGACCCCGGCAATCGGTGCAGGTCCTGCTCTTTGGGGGCGCTTTCTCCTGGTCAGATCAAGACAGTTGCAAGCCCGGTTTAAAGCCGCCGGACTGCACTCATCTGCACCGCCAGGGGTGTAGTGCCACCCGTGTTGCCGTAGAGGTTGAGGCTGACGGTACGACCATCGCTGTTCAGGCAAGCATAAAAGCCGTTTGCGCTCAATAAAGTACCCGTGCAGGCAGGGGCAGCACTGGGGGCTATCAGGCCGTCGATCATCATGTCTGTGGTTCCAGCGGCAGTGCGCTGCAGCATGAACGGTGCCTGCCAACCGGTGCTGCTGGCAACCACAGAGTAGGTGATAGTGCTCCCTGCCCGAGTCAGATTCAGCGTACTGCCGGAAACCTGCACCGCACTGGAACCTCGGATGTCATCGCTCATGTATTCGATCGCCCGGTTAAGGGTAATCCGCCGATCGGTTTGGGCTGATGACGAGCTATTACTCGTCATCATGTTCGTTAAACCGATGAGTGAGCCGACACCGACCATCGCCGTGAGGGCGGTAGCCACCAACATCTCAATCAGAGAAAACCCACTTTTAGTTCTGCGAAGCTGCATTGATTTACCTCAGTTACAATTAGCGGCACTGGTGCCTGTGCCGGTGTAAGTGCCCCGCCGGACCACCGCGAGCGGAGACTGAATGACCAGGCATCTTTTAGCCAGTCCTGGGTTGGAGGCGTGGCTGATGACGAGCACTGTGGAAGTCGAGACGTTGCCTTGAAAACTAATGTTTAGAGTCGCCGCCGAACTTGCAACGCTCGTATTTTGCAACTGGGCATAAACCGTCGGCTGGCAGGCGCTCGAGTCGACTCGGGAAGCTGTAAAGCTGAGAGTACAGGCAGAACTATTGCGAATAGCGAAGCTCTGAATCTCCTGCACGACTCCCTGGATCGCTTCGAGATCGCTGTTGATCTGCTTCTTCTGAATGAGGGGCAGCATGTTGGGAATGGCGACGGCAGCCAGGATCCCGAAGATCGATACTTGAACCAACAGTTCGAGCAGGGTGGAGCCGCGATAGTTTCTGTGTTTTCTCATGACTTAATACTTGGGACAGGTGTTAACGACCTCGGGAAGCACTTCGGCATGCATACGCCGCGTTTTGCCGCTGGGCTCTGTGAGCGTGTAATCGAGTTGGAGAATGTTTGGATTGGCGGTGGTGACGGTGGCAACCCGAATGTAGGGGTAACTCTGGCCTCTCAACATTGCTGTGCCGGTATGGGTGCGCGTCTGGCCGGATGTGGCCGTGGCCACGGTTGTGTAGCTGTTCAAGGCAGGCAGTTGATTGA
>JACMIX010000115.1 GCA_014380935.1 Gloeobacterales cyanobacterium ES-bin-141
CAACCCAACCTGCTGTCCCGCAAAGGGCAAGAGTTAGCCCTACGCTCAACCAAAATACCCACCGCCTGTGCATCATCTGTCTGGCAAAAAGGAACTTTTGTTGTCTAGCACAATTCGCGCATTCCTCACGCACTGTCCGGGGCAGCGTAATACGCAGTGGGCTATCATTATCGCTCGAACACAGGTGGCCACAGCTCGACTACGTTTAGCTCCCATCCAGGAAACTCCGGGAGTGTCAGAGTATCCCCGTTGCCAAGGACGAGGGCTGCTTGTTCGGGACGATAGACACTCAAAGTCTGCTTGTCTGGGTCCAGGAGAATACCCGTCTGAGCTCCCAACTCCAGATACATTTGCAACTTTTCAACCAGGAGCTTGATGCGGTCAGTGCTGGATTTGACCTCGACGACCAGATTAGGTACGACCTGAGCGTAGGTGCGAGGACTGCGCCCAAGACGTTCGCGGGAGACGAATGAGACATCCGGTGCAGTGAGGTCGCCATTGGGTGAACGATACCCAGCACTGGCATCAGCAACGTAGCCCAGTCCGTGCGGGTCTACCCAGTTACCTAAGAGTCTAAGAAATTTTCCCCCAACAATTCCTGACGTTATATCAGATGGGCTGATGACGATTACAGCCCCGTCGCGTAGTTCAATCCTGTGGTCTGGATAGAGCTGTTGGATCTTCTCGACATCCTCGATGGTCATCGCCATGTGCAGCCCTCGCTTTGATATTCAGTTTAGAGGTTGTCCGGGTCTACACCGAGGGCGCGCAGACGTTCGGCCAGTCGCTCCTTCGCCTGCCGCTCCTGCTCAGCCCGTTGTTCAGCCTGTTCAGCTCGCTGCTCGGACTGTTCCAGTCTGGCAGCGAGTTCTGAGGGGATGAGCAGTTTCTCCCCGGTATCAAGTCGGTAGAAGCCGATGAGGGTACCTTCGATCACCAGGTGCAAGCCCAGGGGAATGCAGGTGTCATCCGTGATTGGCACGTAGCGATTGATTAAATCGCCATCCTCTTCAAAGGTGTGCAGTCTGTAACCCTGCAACTGCTCGGCAATCCACTCGCCCTTCGGGTCAAACAACCAGTATTCGGTAACTCCGAGCCCTGCGTAGAGATTCTTCTTTTCGCCCTGGTCTTTAGCCTGGGTGCTCTTGGAGGTTATCTCAAAGACCACAGAGGGTATCTGCCCTTCTTCCCAGGTCTTGTAATTGTCGCGTCCGCCCGGCTCGACCCCGAAGATGACCATCACATCGGGCGCGACCCTCAGTTGGGGGAAGTCCTGCGCGTAGTAGAGAAACTGATTGGCGAGGACGGTAGCGCGTTGGTTCGCGAGAAACTGCCTGAGGACTTCCAGAGTAATCAGGATGGCATAGAGATGCCAGAAGGTCTCGGCCACGGGCAGTCCGTCTCCAGCAGAGTAGGTGGTCGGTCTGAGTGTGTTGGTCATGGGCAGGGCTCGTAGCAGACGACCTGTGCCGTCATTGTCCCCCATAACCCCGTAGTCCTTGCTGTAAGTTCAACATAGAAGTTGCGACTAGCTCAGTCGGACGTCATTGCACGTGACAGGTAGAAGAAACAGGTCGCCTACCGAGCCCGTCCAGGGTTGCATTCTGTGAACGGGGTCATCCAGACCAATGCAGGGGCAATATCATCAGGTGTATGTGGTTCACCCTGAGAGAGGCTTTATGACAGATGTAGGTAAGCTCATCAGTGATTGGGAGACCAATCTCGCCCATGCCCGCGAGGTCTGCGAGGAAGCACCCAAATCCGAGGAATGCGAAGTTGCCTGGGAAGCTGCGAAGGAATTGGACATTCATTTTGAACACGCAAATGAAACGCTCTCCCCAAAGGCTGCCCAGGCATAGTCCGGCTTGAAGCCGGGAGGAATACGGCACCTGCTGTACACCTCTACAAGTTGAGTACCGACTTGACCGTCGAGCCGAGCGATTTGCCCGCATCTTTGAGGGTCTGGAGAACTGGCTGTTGCTCGTGCAGGAATACCCGTGCGCAGTTGCGGCCCGGCATGCCCGAGATCGAACCGCCCGGATGTGTACCGGCCCCCGTCAGATATAGTCCCGCAATCGGAGTTTTGTAGTTGGCCAGTTCCGGCAGGGGCCGGAAGAACATCATGCGGTCGAAAGTCATGTCGATGTGGTAGTAGTTGCCCCTCAACACACCGATACGCTCGGACAGTTCGGCTGGACTTTCGACCTTGCGGGCAATAATCGCGTCCTTGACGTTGGGCGCGTACTGAGCCAGTTTGTCGATCACTCGGTCTGCCACCTGGTTCTTCAATTCGTCGGTCCAGCCCGTACCGAGCAGGCCCGTGCCCTCCGCCCCGGCAATCTGGTAAGGAGCAAAAAACTCGATCCACAGGGTGTGTTTGCCCTCGGGGGCCATGCTCGGGTCGCGCATGGTCGGCACCGCCAGGTACATCGAAGGATTCGCGTCCGGTATCTTGCCCACGTTCGGGTCGTTGTGGGCGATCTCGACGTGATTGACCGAATCGGCAATCAGCACCGAACCCATCAGGTACTCGTCCTGGTGGTTGTGGTGGACAAAGCGCGGCGGCTCCGAGAGGGCACAGTCGATTTTGAGGATGGCTTCGTTGTTGCCCGAGATTTTACGCTCGACACGCTCGCGCAGGGCCGGGTTGGCATTATCCACGTCCTGCGGGTCCAGCAAGTGCAAGAATAAGCGCTTGGCATCGATGTTGGAGATGACGGCATGCTTGGCGCGGTACTCAGTGCCCCCCGTGACCCTTACACCCACGGCACGGCTATCGTCTACGAGCACCCGTTCAACATTCTGATCGCAGAGGACGACCCCACCCAGGCTCTGCACCAGATTAAGGAGGGCCTGGGTCAGTGCCCCGGTACCGCCTCGGGGTCGCGCCAGACCAGGGTTGTGGCGGGTGACCATCATCATGGCCCCAAAGGCCATGTTCTTTTGTGAGGGAGGTGTGCTCAGTTCACCCGCAAGCCTCGCCAGGGGCGCTTTGAGCACCTCGCAGTCAAACCACTCCTCGATCATCTCGCGGGGACTAGTCAGCATGGTCTGGGCAAAGTCGAGAATTTTGTCGGGTGGCCCCAATATCGAGCCGAGATCAGCAAGCTTGGCGGCGTCGAAATTGCCGGCGATGTCAATGAGTGACTTGGGTGGAGCATTAAACAGGGGGATAAACACACCGATGGCCCGCTGCCAGAAATCGACGAACTCCGCGTACTTGAGCGCATCGCGTGGGCTAAAGCGGGCAATCTCAGCACAGGTTTCCTCCACCGAGCGGCGGCCCAGAAAGTACCGCCCGTCCGGGTGTGGGCAGAAGACGACCGGGTCGCAATAGAGGTATTCAAGGCCGTACTTTTCTAGTTGGAGCTCCTGTACGACTGGCCCGAGGTGGATGAAAACGTGGTCGATGGCGCATGGGTTGAACCTGAATCCGGGGGCCTCCTCGGGCATCAACTCCTCGGTCGTACAACCGCCACCGGGAATCGGGCGTTTTTCAAGCAGCAAAACGCTGTAACCGGCCTTGAGCAAATAAGCAGCACACACCAGCCCGTTGTGACCGGCTCCAATAATCACCGCATCGTATGTTTGCACTGACAAGCATCCTTGAAGAAACATTGCGACTCTGAGTTCAAGACAGAGTTTTTTCAGTTTGTCTCCAACAAAGAGGCTTTGTTGCCAGTCCGTAGGGGGATCTAGACCAAGGTGCTAAGTGACTGGGTAACCCTTGAGGCCTTCTTTGAGTACGCGCTTGAGGATCTTGCCGGTAGTCGAGCGGGGCAATTCGTCTAGCACCGTTATATGGCGGGGGCACTTGTACTCAGCCAGACGCTCACGGCAATAGCGGATGAGTTCTTTATCCTCGGGCACGCTTTGCGGCACCTTCTCGACAAAGGCATGCACTACCTCGCCGCGCAGGCTGTCGTACTCTCCCACGACTGCTGCCATGCGCACCTGAGGATGGGACTGGAGAACCTCCTCCACCTCGCGGGCGTATACATTCAGCCCCGCGACGATAATCAGGTCCTTAATGCGATCCACGATGCTGAAATAACCGTCCGCGTCCCGATGACCGAGATCGCCCGTGTGGTACCAGCCGTCCCTCATTACCTGTGCTGTCTCCTCGGGTAAATTTAGATAGCCAGCAAAGACATTCGGGCCGCGTACGACGATTTCTCCCACCTCACCATCCGCAAGGAATTGACCGTTCAGTGGGTCACGGATAGCCATCTCCTGTCCCGTGAGCGGGATACCGATCGTACCGGCTTTGCGGACCCCGCGCAGGGGATTGACCGAGGTGACCGGCGAGCACTCGGTCGGACCGTCTCCTTCTAGAATGACCGTCCGGAACTTCTGCTCGAAAGCTTCAAGTACCGTGACCGGTAGGGGAGCCCCACCGGAGATGCAAAAGCGCAATTCGTGCAGGGAAGTGGGAGTGCTGGCACTGAGCAGGGCGGCAAACAGGGCGGGTACACCCAGAAAGGCCGTGCATTCAAATT
The DNA here is from genome assembly GCA_014380935.1 of Gloeobacterales cyanobacterium ES-bin-141. GTDB lineage: Bacteria > Cyanobacteriota > Cyanobacteriia > Gloeobacterales > Gloeobacteraceae > JACMIX01. The sequence goes on from JACMIX010000115.1 coordinate 4,500, forward strand.
GCTTGAGATGCTGCAGGGCCAGGTTCGGCACAAAGCGCGGCTCCAGGAAGACGCTCGCCCCACCCCGCACACAAACCAGCAGACCAATAGTCATGCCATAGGCATGAAAAAGGGGCAACACAAGATAGAGCCGGTCCGACGCGCTCATCTCGAGTGCGTCAGCGCAGGCCTGGGAGTCGTAATCGAGGTTGCGGCTGGTGAGCATTGCTCCCTTGGGCCGTCCGGTGGTGCCGGAGGTGTAGAGGACTGCCACTACGTCATCGGCTGCTACTAGATGGGGCTCGTGCACGGGCGAGGCCGCAAACAAGTGCTCAAAGGGTGTTCCTGATTCTGCCGGACCGACTGCGACGGCCTGAATACCCAGTTCGGCCACCAGCTCGCTCAGGGGTGCCAGTAACTGGCCCAGGGTGATGAGCACTTTCGCCTTGCTATCACTCAGCAGGTGGCGGACCTCCTGGGGTTTGGAGAGCGGATTAATGGGTACCAGTTGGGCTCCCAAACGCCAGATTGCGTAAACCGCGATTGGGAAGGGCAGAACATTAGGCAGCATCACAGCCACACGATCGCCGGACACCACACCCAAGTGGGACAGACCCCCTGCCACAGCAGCGCTTGCGCGGGCTAGTTCCACGAAGGAAAGGCTTTTCTCGGCCGTGACAAAGGCAGTTGCATCGGGGCGAAGCTGGACTTGGCGGTCAAGTAGGAGCGATAAATTCATTAGACCGATCAAAAAAACTCATCTCAAAATACCAGTTCTACCCATCAACTTCGCCATCGACTGTGAGTAGATTTTGTTACCTTAGAGTGTGTTGTTCCTTGCTCCCTTGAGTGGGGGCCTATTGACCGTAAGGAGCGTCCTGTGAGCCAAAAGTACGAAACGATGTACATTCTGAGGTCTGACCTGGCCGAGGAGTTGATGGAGCAAACTGTTCTCAAGTACCAGACCATCCTCAATGAGCGGGGAGCATCTGAGCTTGAGACCCAGCACCGAGGCAAGCGCCGTCTGGCCTACGAACTGAAAAAGCAAAAGGAAGGCGTTTACATCCAGATGAACTACACAGCCCCGGCCTCAGCGGTACTCGAACTGGAGAAGACCTTCCGCATCAGCGAAGAAGTAATCCGATTTATGACTGTACGCCAAGGAGAATAGCCATGAACGCCATTGCCCTGATGGGTACCCTCCAATCTGATCCCGAACTGCGCTTTACCCCGGATGGTCTGGCGCGGGCATCTGTGCTGTTGAGCTTTCCGGCCGCCAAGGCCGAGGAAGCCGACTATCAGATTCGGGTAGTGGCGTTCGGCAATCTAGCCGAGGAAGTCCACAAGGCCTTTCACCACGGCGATAGCGTCGTAGTTGAGGGTCGCCTGCAAGCCGACTCGCGCAGCAAGCCCGACGGTACCAAGGAAAAATACAACGAGCTTATCGCCCGCAGGCTCTACGCAGTTGGGTCGGTCAGGGCGGGTGCAGAGGAGACTGCGCCGTCACCTGCTGTGGCCGCGGCCAAGCCCAAGGAGCGGGTTCTTGCCCCCGCTCAGACGAGAGTTGACGAAACCGACATGGACGAGATCCCTTTCTAGTCCCTGTAAGCGTCTCATTTACCAGCCGCGCACGCCCGTGCCGCCTCTTCGTCTCCAATGCCGAGCTTACCAAGACGTTCTCGGGCGTTCGAACGCATTTGCGGGAAGGGTGCCTCGCAATAAAACTCCAGCCACAACCGGATAGCCCGTGTCTGGTCGTTTGCTGCTCCGTAAAAGGCCGCTGCGTTCTCCTTCATCACCGCCGGGGCGTCCGGCTGTCCGGCGGCGAGAGCGTACAATTGAGCAGCTCGACCATAATCCTGGTAATGGCGAAAGACTACCGAACCCGCCAGCCGGTAAAGATACCATGTGCCAGGCATGCCAAGTGTGCCCCGGCGGTTCGGGTTTCTGGCCGTTCCACCAAGCAAGATCCGCAGAGCGCGTTCAGGATCCGCCATTGCTTCCGCGACGGCATAGTTTGCCTGGGCCTGGGCGTGGATGAAGTATGGATTGAGGGTGCTAATCAATTCGAGATAGTCGGCGCTCAGGTTGTAACCACTGCGGCGGGCCTGCGTATCGCCGAAGTATTGGACAAACTGTAGCCAGTACCAGTCAGCCAGCACGTTTGTAAAACCAAAAGTAAGGCGGCGCACCACCTCAGGCTGGGGAAGGACCGGTTGCATCTGCCTCGGTGCGAGTTGCCCGGTCATGGTGTGCGACCACTGCAGCAGGAGAACACCCAGAGCACAGAGGGCCGCAAATACCAGACTTTTGCCCAGCGTTCCAGCCTCCGAACGGCTCATAGTCCTGTAAGCCAGCCGTTCTCAAGCAACGCCCTCCCTGCCGCCTGCCCGGATAAAAAGGCCCCCTCCACACGTGCGCCACAACACCAGCACCCGGCGAAGAGCAAAGGTACTGGTGTTGGACTGCCTATCCAAGCTTCCTCGATGGGGTTCACCGGCATCGAGAAGCGCCAACGCTGAACCTGCAACCACTCCGGCTTGTGCAAGGTGGGTGGATTGAATGTGCGCAGCCTGTGGTCGCAGTGCTCCAGGACCCTGTGGGCGAGATCTTGAAGGTCTTCCTCCCAGTGGTGCCGGGAAAATTCGGGCGTCGTGTGAACGACTAGTACTGGTGCTGCCGGGTCGGTGCGCTTACTTGAATCGACCGCGCTCCAGGAGACAATCGGGTCATCGCGCCATCGCAAACCATCTGGGATACCCATGCCTGCGGCAGAGGGCTCATAACCAGCCATAACCGCAATACACGGGGCAAAATCAATGCCTCGGAGTCTCGAGAGCGTTTCCTCTTCCACAAGTCCTGGACCAAGCAGGGCAAGACTCTGGTGCGGAGGAGGCGTCAGGAGAAGTGCTCGCGCTTCATAGTGTCCATCGCTGGTAATGACCTGCCAACCCGAACGGGAGCCGTTACAAGCCAGGATAGACTCCACTCGCGTCTCGAGCTGAATGTCCAGATCCCGTGCCAGTGTCTTGCCGACGGTGTTCATCCCATCCGCACAGCAGTAGCGTGCGTAGACATGTTGATCATCTGCTGGTTCAATCCCCTCGGGTGTAAGGGTGGGAACTCGCTCAAACCAGACTTTGACTTTTCCTACCGCGATCAGAGGTTCGATAAATGTACGGAATTGTGGGCTGCGACAGGTAAAATATTGCGCTCCGTGGTCTACTAAAACCTCGCCGTGCGCAGTCTGGACTCTACGCGTGGCCATGCGACCACCCACTCCACGCGATTTTTCAAGCACTTTGACCTGTAGACCTGAAGCAGCTAGCTCCTGAGCCGCGGCCAACCCGGCAAGTCCTGCACCCACTACAATCACGTCGTTCATGCGTCCCAGGCTAGCTTACTGTGATGGTTGGTGTGGCAAGCTAGAATAAGCGACAGGATGGAGACGAATTAAATGAACGATACGCTGGAACTCAACCCCGAAAACGTTGAGAATGTTCTGGATGAATTACGACCTTACTTAATATCTGATGGCGGGAATGTCGAACTCGTAGACATCGAAGGACCGATTGTCAAATTGCGTTTGCAGGGCGCGTGCGGGTCCTGCCCCAGTTCAACTTACACACTGAAGCTAGGTATTGAACGGCGCCTGCGTGAGGCGATCCCGGAAATCGCCGAGGTCGAGCAAGTCATATAGCGTTGCTCTACAAATCTGTCTGTAAATATCAAAAAGCCTGACACTTAGTGTTAGGCTTTTTTACTTGAATTGCTTATCGGCCGCAAGCTGCGTTGTTCTGCATGTGCTGCGCACCTGCACCGGCTGCGACTCCCACGATAGCACCCACCGGTCCGCCCAGTAACAGGCCACCACCGCCGCCGTAAAGGGCACCTTTCGTCACGCTATCTTGCTTCGCTTCACCCTTGCAGGTGTAGCTGTTTTCGCCCGGATTGCGTGCTTTTTGCTCTCTGGATGCCCGCGCTTCCTGCGTGGAATTCTTCTGGGCAAAAGCGGGAAGATTAAATGTAGTTACTCCCAGAGCGGCACTCATGGCCAGAGCGGTTGAAAAGGTAATAATCTTGTACATTCGGAGGGCTCCCTACTCAGGTTCGGTACTCTGATATATCAACTCTATAGAAATAAAAAGACTTTGACTTCTATCGAAGGGCCTGTAACCACGGATAGAATCTAACCCTGTGCAGGTCGTGTAAACACTGAGTACGGATCTGACTGACTTTGTGTAAATTCGCGGAAGCTTAAATCTAGCGAGTCTGCGATTCTAAATACAGGAAGAGGACAGGGCGCAAGGTACCGGCAACCAGGTTTATACGCCAACCAAAAGTTTGTAAGTTTAGGGGAGATAGAGTTTACGAGGAGCCCACGTGGCTCCTTTTTTTTATGGCCCAGCGGGTCCGGGGGCTTATACTGAGCGGTTGGAGGTTGACCGACCTTGAACCAGCCAACCTGGACCCGCCGTCATGTGCTGAGCTTAGCCGATTTTACACTGGCCGAGTACGCACTGGTTCTTCAGACAGCAAACAGCTTCGAGCAAGTACTTGCCCGTCGTACCCGCAAGGTACCGACCCTTCAGGGCAGTATGGTGGTCAATCTTTTCTTTGAATCTTCCACGCGTACGCGCACCAGCTTTGAACTGGCTGCCAAGGCTCTCTCAGCCGATGTGATCAACTTTGCCACGGCGAGTTCTTCACTCTCCAAAGGCGAAACGATCTTCGACACTGTGCGTACGCTGCTTGCAATGGGCGTCGACATTATGATTGTCCGCCACCGCGACAGCGGCGTGCCGCTTGCAATTGCCGAGGACCTGGACCGCTCGGGCTCCCACGTTGGCGTCATCAACGCCGGGGACGGCCAGCATGAGCACCCGACCCAGGCGCTTCTGGACCTGTTTACGCTGTGTTCGGTGCTCGAACCGTCTGATCCCCGTCCTGAACTGCTCAAGGGCAGGAAGATTGCGATTGTTGGTGATGTCCTCCACTCGCGGGTCGCCCGCTCTAATTTGTGGAGCCTGGTCGCCTGTGGAGCCGAGGTGCATCTGGCCGGTCCACCGACGCTGGTCCCCAGCGATTTTGGCCATCTCGGAGTCACGGTGCATCACTCCCTCGCCCCGGCCCTGGAGGGAGCCGACTTCGTGATGACTCTGCGCCTGCAAAAGGAGCGTATGGAGCAAAATCTGCTGCCGAGCCTGCGCGAGTATCACCGATTTTTTGGCCTGACCCGGGCTCGACTGACTAATTGCCTGCCGCATGTGCGTGTTTTGCACCCCGGTCCGGTCAACCGGGGTGTAGAAATCAGCTCTGATCTGCTTGATGACCCCAGGCTCAGCCTGGTCGCCCAGCAGGTCACCAGTGGTGTGGCCGTGCGCATGGCCCTGCTGTACTTGCTGGGCGGAGGCAACGTCGGCCGAATCTAGGACTTGTCGCCGCCAACTGCGTCGTTGAAACTAGAAATAACCCTGCCCCCGTGAAAAAGTTGATTCAAGATATGTCTACACACAGCCGGAAATCAGTTCTGGACTGTCAGGTTGTCGTCGTCGGTGCCGGCATCGGCGGGCTGACAACGGCCGCGTTACTGGCGGCGCGCGGCTTCGATGTGCTCGTACTCGAACAGGCGTTTGTGCCGGGTGGATGCGCTTCGACCTTCCGCCGCCGGGGTTTTACTTTTGATGTCGGTGCGACTCAGGTAGCCGGTTTTGAGCCGGGGGGCGTGCACGAGCGTATTTTTCGTGAACTGGGGGTTGAACTGCCTCCGTTTCGGGTCTGCAACCCCGGGTGTGCAGTGTTTTTACCCGGGGAGTCAGACCCCGTATCGGTCTGGCGGGACCCGAAACGTTGGCATCTCGAACGCCTGCGCCAGTTCCCCAATAGCGGGCGCTTCTGGGACAAGCTTGACCAGCTATTCGCTCTCAGCTGGGATTTCAACCGCCGCGATCCTATCTTGCCCCCGGTCGGTATTGGCGGTTACCTGGCTCTAGCAGCCAAACTCAGGCCCCAGACACTACTGACATTGCCCTATGCCTTTCGCACGGTGGCGGATGTATTACGCGACTATGGTCTAGAACGTGACAGACGGCTCAGCCGCTTTCTCGATATGCAGCTGAAGCTGTACTCCACAACCGAGGCGGACCAGACGGCTGCTCTCTACGGAGCCGTGAGCCTGGGGCTCTCAAGTGAGCCCCAGGGCCTGTTTCACCTTGAAGGCAGTATGCAGGCCCTCACAAATCGGCTGGTCGAGGCGCTCAAGCAGCACAACGGCCGGCTCCTGACCGCGCAGCATGTACGCACCGTGCTCAGTGAGCGCGGTAAGGCGGTCGGGGTCAGTGTTTGGGACCGTCGCCGTGAGCGCGAGTGGGAGATCCGGGCCGATCACGTGGTTGCCAATGTGACTATCTGGGACTTGCTCAAACTGTGTGGTAACGCCATACCTGCCCAGCAGCGACGGCGGATCGAAAAGCTGCCTGAAGCGCCTGGCGCGTTCGTCGTCTACCTGGGCGTGGATGAGAAGGTCATACCACCCGATTGCCCGCCCCATTTACAGTTTCTCTACGACTACGACGGGCCAATTGCCGAGAACAACTCGCTCTTCGTCTCGGTCAGCCAGCCCGGTGATGGGCGCGCTCCTGCTGGGCGGGCAACGGTGATTGCCTCTAGCTTCACCCAAGCGAGGCCCTGGTGGCAGACCGACGACTACGAGGCGATGAAGGCGTCATACACCCACACGGCGATTGAGCGTCTGAGTGAGTATTTTCCCGACCTGCGCGCCAATCTCCTGCATGTAGAAGCGGCAACTCCACGCACGTTCCAGCGCTTCAGCGCCCGCACACAGGGGTTTGTCGGCGGTATCGGACAGCGTCCCCGGCACTTCGGCCCCTTTTCGATCTCCAACCGAACACCTGTCGAACATCTATGGCTTGTGGGAGATAGTACGTATCCTGGTGAGGGAACAGCCGGGGTGAGCTATTCCGCCCTGAACTGCGTACGTCTGCTGGAGCAATCTCTGCATTGATTCTCAACCCGTCAGTTTTTGACTTTATAACGATGCGAGTTCTTTTTCGAGCCAATCTTCTAAAGCCGGTAAAGCCGGCTCGTAGGTCAAGTTGTACTTCAACGGAGTAAGTGAGATGTAGTTGTTACAGATTGCCGCTACATCCGTATCCGGCTCCTCACCCCCTTCGATAACCTCGCCCGCAAGCCAGTAGTAAGTACGGCCACGCGGGTCCACCCGCTTCTCGAACATGTCGCGGTAGCGGCGCAGGCCCAGCCTGCAAACCCGGACACCGGCAATATCCGAACCCGGTAGGGGAGGAACATTGACATTGAGCAAGAACACATCTTTGAAAGGGCGCTCCCCAAGGCCGTTTACAAAGCGACCAATGAATTCAGCCGCCGGCTGGTATTCTTCGAGGGTGTAACTGGCAAGTGAAACAGCGATGCTCGCCAACCCCTCCATGGCACCCTCCATGGCGGCCGAGACCGTTCCCGAATAAAGCACATCCGAACCCAGGTTCGGACCTCGATTGATACCCGAGACGATCAGGTCAGGACGCTCATCAAGTAGGGCATCAAGGGCGAGCTTGACACAATCGGAAGGTGTACCGTTAGTGGCCCAGACCGGCAGGCCCGGCTCAAACAGGCCTTTAATCTCTTCTACGCGTAGGGGTTTGTGGAGAGTTAGAGCGTGACCGGTGGCGGAGCGCTCACGATCCGGACAGA
>JACMIX010000013.1 GCA_014380935.1 Gloeobacterales cyanobacterium ES-bin-141
CTGCAAAAGCTCAAAGAGCGACAGTCCACCATGGCACCGGAGGTATACACCCAGGAACTGGCCGAACTCAACGAGGCCCTGATGCGTCTTGGGGAGTGGTGGGTCGGGATCGAGAACGAAGTGTTTTGATCATCTCGCTCGTACGAGCCCTGGACTACTGGGCTGACGCTACCATTTCAGGAGGTTGAAATTCTCCATGTCGATGGTTTCACGATTGCGATAGATAGCGAGCACGATTGCGAGCCCGACAGCCGCTTCAGCGGCAGCGATGGTGATGACAAAGATGGCGAACATCTGCCCGCGAATGTTGTTGGGGTCCAGAAAATTAGAGAACGCGAGCAGGTTGATATTCACCGCGTTGAGAAGCAGCTCGATGGACATGAGCACACGCACGGCATTGCGGGAGGTCACCAGACCAAACAGGCCGATACAGAATAAAGCTGCTCCCACAAACATAAATGCCTTCAAGCCAAGCATTGCTCGTCTCCTGTAGTCAAATGTCGGTCTGTCCCGGTCGCGGTCCCGAACCGAAACTACCGGCCGGTAATTTTGGCGGTACCTGATCAAGCTCGATATCTTCGCGCGGACGCTCAGGTAAAGCAAGCGGGTCTGAACCCTCGGTCGGCTCCGGGATGAACTCGCGTCGCGCAAGGACGATCGCTCCCACCAGGGAAACCAGGAGCAAAAGCGAGACTACCTCGAAGGGAAGCAAGAACTCGCCGAAGAAGCGTTTACCGATCTCGACGACCGTATTGAGGGAAACCGGCTCCTGAACCGACCACGCGACGCTGTTGATCGTGAAGGCGAGCAGCACGAACAGGCCTGTGCAAACCAGAAAGGTTAGACCGGTACGGATTGAGGTCTGGTTTCCCTGGGTAACCACGATCCGGCGGTTGACCAGCATAATGGCAAACAAGATCAAGACATTGACCGCGCCCACGTAGATCAAGATCTGGGCAGCGGCAACAAAATCGGCGTTGAGCAGAATGTACAACCCGGCAATGCCGATGAAGACGAAACCGAGCAGAAAAGCCGCGTAGACCATATTTGGAAACAGGACCACACCCAGGGCTCCACCCAGGACAATGACGGTCAGGATGACAAACGAGACGAGCTGAACACCCTCTGCTAAGCCCACGAACTATTCCTCCTTGTCATCAGCGGGTTTGAGGCGACTGACGATCTCCTCGGGAAGTTCACCTGAACGCCGCTCGCCGACATCGGAGTTGTGGCCATCGAGGACACCCTTGGGCAAGTAAGCCAGCTCGCGAATCGGACGAACAATCGGGTCATCGACAATGCGAGTCGGCAGCCGGCCGAGCGCGACGTCATCGTAATTGAGCTCGTGACGGTCGTAGACCGAAAGCTCGTATTCCTCGGTCATCGACAGGCAACTCGTCGGGCAGTACTCCACGCAGTTACCGCAGAAAATGCAGACCCCAAAGTCGATCGAGTAGGATTTGAGCTCTTTTTTCTTGGTGTCTTTGTTGAAGTCGTAGTCAACAACCGGCAAGTTGATCGGGCAGACGCGCACGCAGACTTCACAGGAGATGCACTTGGGGCGCTCAAAGTGAATCCGGCCCCGGAAGCGCTCCGAGGGAATCAGCTTCTCGTAGGGGTACTGGACCGTAATAGGTTTGCGGCGCATGTGGTCAAAGACGACCCCCATGCCCTGGCCGATATATTTGGCCGAGTCTAAAACGTCCTTGGCGTAGCCGCCGATCTTATCGAGAAATTTCACCATGTTGGATCAAGCCTGAGAATTTTTGCCCGGCACGTTCCCATCTTAAGGGTATCGGCTGTCAACGTCAGGCAGAAAGGTAGGCGGGCGAGCAGGAACCAGACAGCCGCATCCGCTCGCTGTGTATGCCGTGGGCGGTTTGGTCGAGTCTGCACGTGCGATTAGATAGAATCAGGGCAAGCGTCATCCGAACCTACTCGAGGATTTGAATGGTGTCCGACATTGCCCTGGTTGCAGCTGCCCTGGCCCCGGCGATCGTTTTACTGGGTCTGTTGTCCTGGTGGCCCAAGCACCTGACGCACTGGGTTGCACCCCGGCCCTTGCTGACGATTGCGGTGGCTGTGGCAAGCGGAGTCGGTTCTGCCTTCCTGGCCCTGGGTATCGAGAACGTCCTGACCTATCGCCCCTGGTCGATTGCCAACCTGGGCGGTCTTGCTCTGTTTGCGTTGATCGCGGCTGGGCTTGCCGAGGAGGGAGCCAAGTATTTGTGCGTGCGCCTGTACGCCTGGCGACTGCCGGAGTTTCGAGAGCCCTACGACGGCATTCTTTACGGGGCAGCCGTGGGTCTGGGATTCGGGGCCACGGAGAACATTTCCTACGTATTGAGCAGTGGGTTTGAGACGGCTGTTGCACGTGCCCTGACGGCTGTACCCTTCCATTGCGCCCTGGGTGTCATCCTGGGCTACTATCTGGGCCGGGCCAAGGTCCGCCAGCTTGAAGGAGAGCGCTGGGGCGGGCTGCACGTCGCGGGTCTGGCCTGGGCTGTGGGTGCCCACGGGTTGTACGATTTTTTCGCCTTCCAGAGCGGTCCTTTTTCTATTTTTCTGCTCGGTGCCTTCTTGCTGAGCGTTTTGTTCTGGTCCGTCCGGACAGTTCTCAAGACGCGGGCAGTGTCGCCGAGTTGGGGAGGGGTGGCACCGACGGTTCAGACACGCTTTGTTCCCCGACCGCTCAAGCCGCGTAACCCTCTGCTCGCGGGACTCCTGGGTTTGCTGCCGGGTCTTGGCCACTTCTACAACGGTGAAACCCAGAAGGGATTTTTCCTGATGGCGGCGGGTTTGCTCAACTTGCTCGTGTTGGGTTTTGCCTGGGTGCTGGTCACGGTGCCCGTGGAAGTCGTGCAGTTGTTTCTGGTCCTCTTCGGTGGACTGAGTCTGGCTGGTAACCCCGGTAAGCTGGTCGAGAGTCTCGTAGACTCCCCGGTTCTGGTTGTCCTGGTCACGGTCAACGTCCTGTTTGCCCTTTTTTGTGCCTACGACGCCTTTCAGACGGCTCGCACTTCGCAGTTCGATTACCTCGATGCACCTGACAAACGGACCCGTTTTTTGCAGTCTTTTAGTGCTTCCTATCTGGGCCATCTGGCGATCGTTTTCTTGTTTATCCTGGCTCCTATCTTGGCAGGTGGTCAGAAAAAGCCCGCGCAATCGGGACCAGTAGGGGTAATCGAGTTTGAGCTGGTGAGCACGCCCGAGAAACTGGACGGTTTCAGCAACAAACCCGAAGGTACGGCAAAAGGAACTGCCCCAAAGACCCAGCGCAAAGTAGAAGCGGCCAAGCCAGTCCCCACCCCGGTCCCCGGCCCCGTGGCCAAAAAATCCCAGCCGGCTCAGGAGGCAAAGGGAATACCCCACTCCTACAATGAGTATCTTTCCTGGAAAATTCGCCGCTACCACGATCTGTATTTTGAGCGGGTCGTTCCGGGCGAGTACACGGTCGTGCAGTACGAGATCGATTCGGTGGGCAACGTTACCAATGTGCAGGTTTTGTACGACCACACCACGGCCCCCGAGGATGTGGCGGAGCTTGCGGCTGACACCGTTCGCGACGTCAACCCGGCCCTACCGCTGCCCGAGGGTGTGGAGTCGGTTGTGATCACGGAGCTATTCTGGGACGGCACGCCGATCGGTAACCCCGGTTCGCTCGAATACCGTCTGAGCCAGTTACCCGACGGCCGCGAGGTCACACCGGTTGATGCGACCTCCAACAGCTAAACTTCTATGACGCCGGGGACTACCGCGAATCAGCCAATTGACTACGCTGCGACGCTAAGCGCGGGCGCTAAACGGCTGATCCTCGCGGCTGTGCTGATCGCGCTATTTTTGACCTCCCTGGACCAGACCATCGTCGCGGCGGCCCTGCCCGCTATCGTCGCGGACCTGGGCAATCTCGATCTACTGGCCTGGACTTCGACATCTTATTTGCTGGTCAGCGCGACCACACTACCGATTTTCGGCAAGCTCTCCGACCTCCACGGACGTAAAGCTGTTCTGCTGTTCGGAACCGGTATATTCCTGGTCGGCTCGATGCTCTGCGGCCTGGCACCGACAATGCTGCTGTTGGTGATCTTTCGGGGCGTACAGGGACTGGGCTCGGGGGCTTTATTAGCCATGGCCATGACTGTTCCCGCCGATCTATATGCCCCCGCCGAACGCGCGCGCGTGCAGGGGCTGATTGCCGCCGTCTTTGCCCTGAGCAGCATTGTCGGGCCGTTTCTGGGTGGGGCGCTCACCGACACAGTTGGTTGGCACTGGATCTTTTACATCAACCTGCCCCTCGGTCTACCGGTATTGTTTTTTATCGTCGTTTATATGCCAGCTTTCGGTGGTGGTTTGCAAAGGCGTCTCGACCTGCTTGGGGCGGGACTGCTTATCCTCACGGTAGTACCGACGCTGGTCGCGTTCAGCCTTGACCGGGAGCGCTACCCCTGGGATGAACCGCTCGTGCTGGGGTTGCTCGCTATGGCGGCAATCGGGCTTGTAATGTTTGTACTGGCCGAGCAGCGAGCAGGTGAACCAATTCTGCCCCTGTCACTGTTTGCAGTACCAACCTTCAGCCTGATGTGCGCCATTTCCGTCCTTACAGGTGGCGGGTTCATTACTGCTGTGCTCTTCCTGCCCATCTTTCTGGTCAATGTCCTCGACACGACCGCGACGGAAGCGGGGCTCGCCCTGATGCCGGTGACTCTTGGCTTGCTCATCGCCTCAGTGATTAGTGGTGACCTTGTCCAGCGCACCGGTCGCTACAAAGGGGCGCTGATCCTCGGGCTGGTCCTTTTCTGGGTGGGCTTCTGGTGCCTTTCGACCCTGACCGTCCGCACGACCCTGTCCCAGATCTGGCTGTGGATGGCTATTCTCGGGCTTGGAGCCGGGGCTGTTTTTCCCCAACTCAACCTGGCTATCCAGAACGCTGTGCGCTTCGAGTACGTAGGGGTTGCGACTTCTGGCCGGTTGTTTTTTTCGCAGCTCGGCCAGACTGCTGCGAGTGCTGTCTTCGGGGCACTCCTGACTGCCCTCCTGACCGGTGCCCTCGGCTCAAGCCTCGCACCGATTACCGCCCGGTTGCCCACGCAACTCGCGGGATACCTCGATCCCCAAAAGTTGCGGGACGGCGGCAGCCGGGCGACGACCGAGTTCGCGGCGCTCGAAGCGCAGATGAGTAGACCAGACGCGTCTCTTGGTCGTGAAATCAGAAACGCGTTCAAACAGTCCTTCGCCACCAGCATCGCAAGTCTCTATGGCTACGGGCTGCCTTTTTTGGGACTGGCGATTGTCCTGGGCTTCGCAGTGCCGGAGTTGCCCCTCAAACGCAGCAACCTCCAGACTGATGTCGAGTAGAACCACCTGGCCAGAAGACGATCTTCTTCGTGGTCTAGTACCTGAGACCAAGAACCTGGTTCGGCGGGTAAAACAAAACGGTTCATGAGCGAACATTTCTGAAACTCTCTCAGGGCAAGGGTTTCGAGCTTTACAATGTAACAAAGTACGCCTGCTTTTCAGTTGACGCTCCGGGAACACCTCTGCCCCAGCGTCTCGGGTGTGATCTGTACGCTTTAGACTAATGGCATCCTGGCAAACGGAGGCGAACGGTGCGCAGGCGCGACAGTTGGTTGGATGTGCCCAGACCTCTCCTCATCGGCGTGGCGGTCCTCCTGATCCTGGGCGTGCTTTTTTCGCTGCGGCCCGA
>JACMIX010000116.1 GCA_014380935.1 Gloeobacterales cyanobacterium ES-bin-141
AGCATCCGCCAGGTCATTTCATCGATTGTGATCACTGTGAGGACGTTCTCGTGACCGTATCCACGGCGGGGGTCGTCGTTGATCGCATCGATCAGTTCCTTGAGGGTTGAGCGTCCGTCTCCCTTCACGCAGGCCGGGATACGCTCGGCAACGGCTACTACCTGGTGGTTGATAACCAGGATTCGGTAATCTTTGCCGGTGATGTAGGACTCGACCAGCACATCTTTGGAAATTTCGCGGGCAGCCCTGAAGGCTTCCTCGGCTGTCCTTAGATCACGGATATCGACGGTGATGCCCCGGCCATGATTGGCATCGGTCGGCTTGAGGACGACCGGGTAACCGCCTGCCTCCTCAATTGCCTCCTCGAGTTCACCGGCGCGGCGGACGACAACTCCCTGGGGTACGGAGATGCCCATCGAGCCCAGCAGGCTTTTAGTGGCTGTTTTGTCGGCGGCAAGCTCGGTTGCGATGATGCTGGTATTGGTCGTGGTGGTTGCCTGGATGCGCTTTTGGTGAACGCCGTAGCCAAGCTGCACGAGGGATTTCTCGCTCAGACGGATATGGGGAATGTCGCGGCTGAGAGCCTCCTCGACAATGGCCGCCGTACTGGGTCCGAAGCGGACTTCCTCGCGGATCTCGCGCATTTCCTGAATATCTTCTTTAAGGTCTTCGTAGGGCTCCCCATCGCACAAGGCCCGGGCGATGCGCACTGCCGCCCTCGCCGCGTAACGCCCCGCCGCTTCCTCCACGTAGGAGAAAACGACGTTGTAGACTCCCGGGGTCTGGGTACTCCGGGTCCGCCCGAAGGTTACGTCCATCCCCGCCATCGACTGCAACTCCAGGGCAATGTGCTCGATGACGTGGCCCATCCAGGTGCCCTCGACGACGCGCTCCAAAAACGCACCCGCACGGCCCTCAGCACAACCGTGTTCCGCAAGACCCGGCAAAAGTGCCTTCATCCGCTCGTAAAAGCCGTCGATTAAATTGGTGGGTTGCTCTTCGAGTTCCTCCAGGTCCAGGCGCATGGCAATCAATTTGTGCCGCCGGATACTCCAGTAGTTGGGTCCCCGCAGGGCGCGCGTTTCCAAAATTTTCATAAGAAGCCTGTGTCCCTTGGTTGCCATTGAACCCCCGGATAGTACACAGCCGGAAGGTAGCATTCGGTAAACAGCATAGCTCTTCTGGTTCTAACGACAGGTAACTGTTCGCACGATTGTCTGCTCTCCCGGACATTGAGAACCGGACTGCAAGATGATGTAAATTTGATAAGACTTGTAAAAATTCTAGTCTAAATATTTATAAGCTTGTTCAAAGGTTGCGGTTATCTGAAGTTTGATTGCTGTGTGGAGTTCTTACTTGTTTGTAGGCGGGTAAATCGTTTACATCTCTTGTTAAACAACAAGCTGGGGAAGACAGTCATGGCCTACGAATTACCGCCTCTGCCCTACGATTACAGTGCGCTGGAGCCTTTTATCGATGAGCAGACGATGCGCCTGCATCACGATATCCACCACAAAGGTTATGTCACGGGTTTGAACACCGCTCTCGACAAACTGGCCCAATCGCGCGAAAGCGGAGATTTTGGCCTGGTTCAGCACTACGAGCGCCTGGTGGCGTTTCACGGTGCCGGGCACTTCAACCACGTCGTGTTCTGGGAGAACATGGCACCCGCAGGCTCAGGGGGAGGTGGAAGCCCCACCAGTGACCTGGCCACTCAAATAGACAAGGACTTCGGCAGCTTCGAGAAGTTCAAAGCCCAGTTCGGTGCTGCCGCCAAGGCAGTCGAGGGTTCGGGTTGGGGCATCCTGGCCTGGAACTCGGCGGCTGGCGCCCTATTCACCTTTGGAGCGATGAACCACCAGAACCAGACCGTGCCCGGTTCAGTGCCGGTCTTGATGTGCGACGTGTGGGAGCACGCCTACTACCTCAAGTACCAGAACAAGCGGGCGGACTACGTCGATAACTGGTGGAACATCGTCAACTGGGAAGATGCGGGCAAGCGTTTCGAGGCAGCCCCGAAAGCCTGAGAAAACCGGGGGATGCAGGCCATGCTTTGCATCCCTCGCCTGCCTTCGGGTTAGCAGGTTGACTCTTCGAGCGGGAACCCATAGCATCATCTTCGGTTCCCTGTAGGTCAGAAAAATGCTTGCAAAGCTTGCTCAGATTTTAGTTGTTTCATTCATGCTCGGAACGGCGTTTGCCCAAACTGCCATTGGTGCTCCCCGGCAGGGGCAACCTACTCATGGCAACCTTGCCGCCATGCTGGACACCCTCAAGCACACACCCGTTCCACCTCAGTACCGTACCAACCGTAGTCCTGAAGAACTGCACACCGTTCTCAAACGGGCCGGACGCTTCAAGCAGTTGGGCTTGACCGATGCAGAGGGGAGGACACTCGTTGACGCCGTTTACCGGAAGCTGGGTCTGCCGCTCACACGATCCGTCCCAGTAGCGGCTCAGAACCAGGCCGAGCCACTTCCCTTCGAGGGCAACTACCGGGTAGGTCAGGAGTTTGAGCACCTCTCGGCGGTCCTGTTACGCTGGCCACAAAACTGGGCGGCTTTGCGCAACGAGTACGCTCAGATGATCGGTGCGATTGGCCGGGGCGGTGCCACGGCCCGCGTCTGGGTTGACACTGCCGTTCAGCAGCGTTTCGCAACCCGTTACCTGCAAGCAAACGGCATTCCCACCTCCCACATCGAGTGGGTGGTCGAGAACACCGACTCGGTCTGGATACGCGATTACGGCCCGCAATATATTTATGACCAGAACGGTACCGGTTGGGGTGTGGCAGACTTCCACTACTACGACAGCCGCCCGGCTGATGACGATACCCCGGTCTACATCGCCGACACATCGACTGTCCCGCGGGTCAATCGCCAGAGCGAGGAAATCGTCTACACCGAGGGCGGCAACATCAATGTCGATGGTCTCGGTTTCGCTACCTACTCAGAGCGTACCTATAGCCGGAACCCCGGTGTACCCACGGACGTGATCGACGAGCGCATTGTCTCAGCTCTGCGGGCAACCGGCACCCTCGTGCTTGAGGATCCTTCCCTCGATGCCACCGGGCACGTCGATATGTTCACCAAGATCTTGAACACGGACACGGTTCTGGTAGCGCAGTACGACTCAGACGAAGTGGATTATCAGGTTCTAGAAGACGCTGCCACCGC
>JACMIX010000117.1 GCA_014380935.1 Gloeobacterales cyanobacterium ES-bin-141
CTGCATCCGGTCCGTGGCGCCGATCTTTCGGAGCCAGCACTACGGCAAGATTGTGAGCGTCAGCGCGCACCAGGCGGAGCGGCCGGGGTTCGGCGTCGCCAACTACGCCGCGAGCAAGGCCGCCCTCCTCGGCCTCACCCGCGCCGCCGCCGTCGAGCTGGGTCCCGCCAACGTCAACGTGAACGCGGTGTCGCCGGGGTTCATCCGCACCGAGCGGATGGCCATGCTGCCGTCCGAGGTGATCGAGCGGGCGCAGAAGAGCTCCGTGCTCGGCCGGGTGGCGGAGCCGGACGACGTGGCGCACGTGATCTCGTTCCTGTGCTCGGAGTCGGCGCGGCACATCACGGGGCAGACGATCGTGGTGGATGGGGGGTTGTCGCTGGAGTAGGGCGACACCAGCTTCTTGGAAATACTATGGCAGCGCACTCACTATTCAGGCGCTCTATGGTTGCCACCACTCTAAGGCATGGCCTGTTGCAGCAATGTCATTGACCGAAGCTGGCCCAAACGAACTCGAGTTGCACTACACCCAGGGTCGCACCTTGCGTCCCCGCGTATGGTAGAGGCTGGCCACTACCCAGCGTCTGAAACTCTTGCGATGGCCAACACGCCGCTATATACTCGCTTAACCCGGCCCAACATTTCCTGCAGCACTGTGCGCTCCTGATGCAGTGATCGTTGAGATAATCTACCTGATGCCATCTTTGGCGGCCGGGCATGATTGCTGCTATCGAGAATCAATTTCATCCATCTCGGTCTTGTCGAACTATTAGACCGATTCGGTTGATTTTGCCGTGCACACGTTTGTCGCACGAGGCTCTATGTGAGCATCTCGTGTCGACCGCGAACCCACTCTATATCTACTTTTTTGGTACATCCTCTCCGAGGACACCAACATGCACTCAGCCCGTGCGATCTCCTTCAGTATCTCAATCGGCCTTGTGGCAGGTACTAGCTGCCGGCCTACCACCAGCCCTTCCCCCGAAGCCCAGATGACAGAATCAAAGATCGGCGTGACTGAGCAAGCCACTCCGAAGGGCTCCTACGATGACGAGTTACTCGAACTGTCAAAGGCTATTCCCGACTTCGGCGGGCTGTACGTAGAAGGCGGTGCTCTTGTGGTGCGAACTGGAGGTCAATTGCTAGACGAGCATGGCAGGAGTGCCTTAACCGCGTTTATGGCCAGACGAGAGGGAAGCCTACGGGCCGCCGAGCTGATTAGTGACCTTCGAGTTAAGACGGCCGCGCATACCTTCGAACAGTTGGTGGAATGGTGCCGCCGTGTAAGTGACGCGAACTTGCCAGATCTTTACCTCTTGGATGCGGACGAAGTTAACAACGTGGTTGCTGTGGGGGTCGGGTCAGGCTCGCTAGATGAAGTAAGGAAACGATTGATTGGACTGGGTATCCCGGTGGGTGCTCTGGATGTTTTTCCGAGTGGTCCCGTTCAACCTGACTTGCCGGCACTGACGTCAAAGCAACGCCCAACTCTACCTGGATATGAGCTCGCAACCACTTTAACCGGTAGCGCCGAAGGTTGCACGCTGGGGTGGACTGCACGACGGAGCATCAACGGCAGTCCTATGCCGGACACAACCTACTTCATTACGTCGGCCCATTGCACCACACAGTGGGGTCTTGTAAACGGCAATGTAGCTGGGCAACCGTCTCTGGCCTCCGGTGACCTCATCGGGGTGGAGGTGTTCGACGCGACCCCGTTCACACGTTCTCTTGATCCGGCGTGCCCGATTGACCTGTATTGCCGTTACAGCGAAGCAGCGTTCTTTCGCTACAATGCTGGAATTGGATACCAGACTAGAGCCATGGCGTACACCTCCAATGGGACCGTAGTCGCGCACAACGTTCCAGAGTGGTCGGCCGGGAGACCTGTTGGAACTGCCGTTTACAAAACAGGCCGAGTTACAGGCACAACTGGCGGCACTGTCACCCGGGCCTGCTTTCAGACAACCACTACATTCACGTACGCCGGTCGACAGGTTTATCTACTTTGTCAGTGGGAAGCAACATACGCCAGCACCGGGGGCGACAGCGGGTCACCCGTCGTGGTCAACATCCCCGGACGCCAACCAGCCGCCGCAGGAATGCACTGGGGGCGATTTTCGAGCACGGGCTACGGCGTTTACAGCGACATCTATCAGATTGAGAAAGATACCAGTAGGAGACCCGATGGCAGCTACTACCCTTCTAGTTTCGTCGTCGGCCACTAACCCTTTTGTGGTTCACAAGAGAGAGAAGACATGAGTTACAGCAAACAGGTTGCCGGAGGACTGCTCGCCACGATGATCGCATTCATGACCGGGTGTAGTTCCTCAACTGACCCCCAGATACCCTCAGGGTCCTACGTCCTCCAAAGCGTAAGTGGGAGTGCTTTACCGGCCTTTCTTGTCTCGACGTTGTACAGAGATGAACAGGGACGAGAAATACTCGACTCAACTTGGGCTCTGGATGGGAACCTCGATTTCGATGGGTCCCGCTATGAATCCCGGTTGAGCTTTGAGACGATTGTATATGTCGATGGGGTAGTCGAGCCGTCAGGGAGAACTCGCACTGAGCGTGTTCGGACTGGAACCCTCGAACGAATAGAAGATGGAAGAATTAAGCTGACTTTCCTTTCAGGTGACATAGGGGAGCTCCTCCTCGAGTCCGTAGGTGAAACAATTGTAGCGGAGGAGGCAGACCTGCACTCCTATAGCTATGTGGCCGTACGAGGCACTTAGGAGACGAAGCGGCCTTACGTCTTGCGGCGCAGTAAACCGCATCCTGACCGAAGGACGAGTCTACCTCTAGGCCAACTCGCCTTTTCGCTACGTTAGGCTTTTCGGGCTCGCCTTTACCCTCCGACACAGGCGCCTTCTGCCGCCTCTACCAGGGACACGGTCATCTCGGAGCATTCCCCCCCCCCAAGCGGATTCAATGTGACGAGATTGGAGTTCTGCGAAGCGAAGCAGAAGCGCGTCAAGGCGGCGCTAAGGGTGAAGGCGACGTTTCGATCGAGATCTCAAGGCGCGGCTCGCCAACCGGGTGCAGCTCACTCCCCGATGGGTCGGCATGGTATCGGCCTGCGGTGGAGCAAGCCTTCCGGTGGGGTGGGCAGACTTCGCCCAATTCGTGAACATCTATGCGGCCAGCACAACCGAAGCGCACCGCTACAGTCAGCCCGTGGTGAGCGCGGCGGACACGAATTGGGAGAAGGAAATCGGCGTCTTGATAACGTTTCCCCGTCCTACATCAGCCCGATCACGTCTCCGCATCCTACGTCGACGGGCGAATCTCACTATGTGAGAGGGCACGCGATGGTTCACCCGCTCGCGAACGCCTTTTTCAAGAACGTCGAGAGTCATGCCTACGCGGTGGACTTTCGCATGGTGCAGTACTACTGCTGCCGCTTGCACATGACGCTCACGAAGGCGCACGACCTCTACTACCCGACGACTCCAGCCGCGGCGGCGGCCAACGCGAGTCACGTCTGGTTCGTTGAAGATACCTGCGGGTCCTAGACCAGCCCCTACTGCTCAGGGCTTCGTAGCGTTGAGAATGGGCCTCCAACCGCGCAGCGCCGACCCGGC
>JACMIX010000118.1 GCA_014380935.1 Gloeobacterales cyanobacterium ES-bin-141
AAAGCTACTGGCTGCCGCGGCTGCTCGACATAAATGAGGCAAACTCGGAAGTTTGCTTGGCGAATCTTGAAGGCGAAGTCATGCCCCTCATTTGGAGCAGCGACACGGGTTTGCCCTTTAAACTGATACACACCACAACCATGCAAACCAATCCGGCAAGCAGAAAGCATTACATCGATTTTATACGTTCCAGGCGCAGTGAGAAGGAAATCTGCGTGATGAGGGGAGGGAAGTCAACGACATCAAAAGACATCAGGCCGGGGGACATCATCGTCAGATCGCGACACAAGACGCTGTTTGATATGCGTGCGATTCCCAGTAACTTGAAGTGCACGAAGTCAGGTGCCCTAACTGGGTCGCTAAAGCATAAGCGGTACCCCCCAGACCGGAGCGAGGGCGAGCAATTCAACTTGTTCGTTCAACACTGAATCTTCGCGGTTTTCTACGTTAAAAGCTGCAGACTTACCGCTCGAACAATCCTGCAAAATAAAGGTCGTTCCGAATGCTGAGGCTCTCAATTTTGCTCGCTGCCCCAACGCAAATCAAGGCTGTTGTGAGTGAGGTGACTGCTCGCCCTCTTAGCTCAATGGCGAGGTATCTATCAAAAGACACTACGGTACTTGTGATTGCAAGATCCGACACGTATAATATTTGAGTACTTTCGTCCACAGGGATAGGTCTTGTCCGAGCGCTCCACAATCGAATGGACCGACGCCACCTGGAACCCCACCACCGGCTGCGACAAAATTTCTCCGGGGTGTGCGCATTGCTACGCCGAGCGTTTTGCAGAAAGGTGGCGGGGCGTCGAAGGACACCCCTACGAAAGGGGGTTCGATCTCCAGCAGAGGCCTGAGCGGCTAGGCATTCCGCTGACCTGGAAAAAACCCCTCCGGGTATTCGTCAACTCGATGTCCGATTTGATGCACGAGGGGGTATCGGACGACTTCGTTCTACAAGTGTTTGAGACGATGCGAAGGGCTCATTGGCACCGCTTCCAACTGCTCACCAAACGGCCCGAGCGCCTTCTTCGAATTTCACAACTCGTAAAGCCCTGGCCGGAAAACGTGTGGACCGGCGTGAGCATTGAGACCAGCGCTTGGGTCTGGAGAGCGGATTGGTTGCGTCAAGTCCCTGCTGCCGTCCGCTTCCTGTCCTGCGAACCGCTGCTCGGACCGCTGCTGAATTTGTCCCTTGAAGACATCCATTGGGTGATTGTAGGCGGGGAGTCAGGAGCTGGCTGCCGCCCCATGAACTCCGAATGGGTTCGCCAATTGCGCGACCGGTGCGTAGCGGAGGGGGTACCTTTTTTCTTCAAGCAGTGGGGTGGTTTGCAAAAGAAACGCGCTGGCCGCGAACTGGATGGTAGGGCTTGGGACCAGTTGCCGCTCCCGCAAATGCGGCAATCGTGCTTATTGTAAAAGCTCCTTACGAACAGTTCGGACTCGAGAGCTTGTGGACCCGAGGCCGCAGGCCCGAAACCTTGCCCTACTTCAAGCTCACCGCTCAGGTGCTGGGCTGGATACGGGAACTGCACGAGCAACGGCTTGGATCACACCGTATCGGGTGTAGCTGAGGTACGATGCTGCTGGCCAAATAGTTCTTGACTTCAAGGAGACTGATTTCTCGTAGAGCGTAAAGCTGAAAAATGCAGATTTATAATTGTTTTCTCTTTCAGATTGAATTCCCCAGCAGCATAGAGACAGGTCCATTTTTGACCATTAGAGAACACTCGTCCTCACGCTCTGGTCGTTGCTTGCGACTGCCCCTTATAGGGTTTGCCGCAGAGCGGGCAGAAGCGGAAGCGCCAGGAGGCAATGGCCTCACCGCAGCCGATGCATCTGTTCAACAATTCCGTGCCGCAGGCGAAACAAAAGTGCGAACGCAGATCCAGCCACATCGGCTGCGGTTCTGTTCCGGGTACCCAACAGTTCGGGCATAGCTTCACCCCCGTCAATGACACTGCCTCGACGCCTCGCTCAGCCGCCTCGATGTACTCGATGCCTACCCCGAGTGAGCGGGCGAGCCCACCCCTGGCTTTCGGCCTGAGTGTTGCCGTGACGCCACGCTCTATTTTGCGCACCGTCTGCAGATGCACCCCGGCTCGCTCGGCGAGTGCCGCCTGGGTGAGTTTGCGTAAGCCCCGTAACCGGCGGATGTAGGCGGCCAGCCCCTCCCCTGTCGTGGGAGCATCGTCGGTAGCACCAGGAGTATGCATGGTAGTATCTGTGCGGTGTATCAATTTTAAGTCTACCGATGGCTGTGACGCTCGCAATGGTAGCGACCGAATTCCTTTCGCGTGATGGTCTTGCACCGCTGACCGTGCGGTCCTACGAAGGAGTGCTTGCCCCACTCCTGGCAAGCCTTGGGGCATTCCCCATTCGCATGCTTGAGCGCGAAGCGTTCGAGGAGTATCTGGCGACGCTGAGGGATCTGTCTTACACAACCCATCGCACTCATCAGACGGTGCTGCAGGCGCTGTTGAACTGGGCGGTGGTACGCGGTTACATCGCGAGCAACCCCATCGTGCGGTTGCCGATGCGCAAGCCCGACCGCACCAGGGGACAAAGCGACACTGATCAGCCCCTGCGTTATCTCATGCCCGAACAAATCTCCGCGCTGCACCGGACAGTGCGTCCCTATCTGCGCCTTAACGCGGCCGTGGTGCTGTTGCACCAGAGTGGCTGTCGGGTGGGAGAGGTGCTCGGGTTGGACCTCGAAGAGGTGAATCTGAGCGAACGCAAGTTCCAATTGCTCGGTAAAGGGAACCGCAGGCGGTGGGGATTCTTTGGCGCTGAGGTAGCCGAAGCGTTGGGGCTATACCTGAAGCTGGAGCGCCACGGAGGGCATCCGGCCCTGTTCACTTCGCGCCAGCCGATGACCGGCGTGGTTGCTCGCCTCAGCTATGCCGCTTTGCACAAGGACTGGTCGAGGGCTACTGCGAACGAGCCACAGCTTTCAGGAGTCAGGCTCCACGACCTGCGCCACACCTTTGCCACCGAGCGTGTGGGGTTGATGCACATCGAGGAGTTGCGAGCGCTAATGGGCCACACTGACATCCGCACCACATTGCGCTACCAGAAAGTCACTTCAGTAAGGGCAGAAGCCGTTGCCCGCAGTGCTCTTGTCCACCTGTCGAGTGCAGCCGGTAGCCCACCCGCGGGGTCTTAGAACGAAGGGGATCGTCTGAGGATGGGCAGGTGGAAGCGTTGGTCGTGGTTACGGACAACTGCGGGGCGGTTGGGGAGAAACGAGGGGGATACGGCAGCGATGCAATACATGCTGGCCCTGCCGAAGGACACCGCAGGGTAGCGTCGTCAC
>JACMIX010000119.1 GCA_014380935.1 Gloeobacterales cyanobacterium ES-bin-141
GCTAAGCTAGCCGCCCCTAAGGGGAGGTAACTGGTAGGCTCAGAAGGCATTGTTCTTGCAGGATCTAAAGTATGAGCGTAGTGCTAATCCTGGGAGTACTGGCTCTTGGCCTGTTCGCGGGCGTCCTCTCGGGAATGTTCGGTATCGGGGGGGGAGCGGTGATGGTCCCCGCCATGGCCCTGCTGCTGGGTTTCACTCAGAAAATGGCCACCGGAACCTCGCTTGCGGCGTTACTGTTGCCGGTCGGCCTGTTGGGAGTGCTCGAGTACTACCGCAACGGGCAGGTGAACGTGCAGGCAGCCCTGCTACTGGCGGCAGGACTGACGATCGGGGTCCTTTTTGGTGCCCGTATCACCCTTGCCCTGCCGGACCTGTGGGTCAAGCGAGGATTTGGCGTCTTCTTGCTGTTAATTGGCCTGCGTTATTTGACGTCGAAGTAAAATTCCCCCTATCTTTCGTTGAAAGCGCACATTAACAAGGAGTGTCCATGAGGCAAATCGCCGTCCCGGCCTGGTTTTTAATCCTGGCTTCCGCACTCGTACCGGTCCTGGCCCAGTCACCTCAGGCACCCCAGACGACCGTGATCGTGGCGGGACGGCTCGTGGACGTGCGGGCCGGGCGCGTGCTGACCAATCAGGCCATTTTGATCGAGGGCGAACGCATCAAGGAAGTCGGGCCAGCCTCGAACATAAATAACCTCGCAACCGCCGGTACACGGGTGATCGATCTCTCAAGCGCAACGGTGTTACCGGGCCTCATCGACACCCATGCCCACCTGACCTCGAACGCGAGCATGGGACCCTACGAATCGCTCGGTGTCTCGGTCCCCCGTGAGACTCTTTACGGAGTCAAGAATGCCAGACTGACGCTCGAAGCCGGTTTCACCACGATTCGCAACGTCGGTGCATCGGGTTACGCGGATGTTGCCCTGCGCGATGCTATCAACGATGGCGACCTGCCGGGGCCGCGTATGCTCGTCTCGGGTCCTGCCCTGGGGATCACGGGCGGCCACTGCGACAACAGCCTGCTTGCCCCCGAATTCAAGTACGAAGCTGAAGGGGTGGCCGATGGTCCCTGGGCCGTACGGACCAAGGTGCGCGAGGTCGCCAAGTATGGCGCCGATCTGATCAAGATCTGTGCGACCGGTGGCGTTCTCTCCAAGGGAGACGACCCCGGCACCCAGCAGTACACTCTCGAAGAGATGAAAGCGATTGTCGAGGAGGCCCACAAACTCGGGCGTAAAGTTGCAGCCCATGCCCACGGGACCAGTGGCATGAAGGACGCGATGCGGGCGGGAGCCGATTCAATCGAGCACGCGAGCCTGATCGACGAAGAAGGCATCCGCATGGCGAGACAGCGCGGGACCTACCTGGTCATGGATATTTACAACGACGACTACATCTTGCAGGAGGGCGAGCGCATCGGCCTACTCAAGGAGTCCCTCGAAAAGGAGCGCAAGATTGGCCAATTGCAACGGGACAATTTTGCCCGTGCGGTTAAGGCAGGAGCAAAGATAGCCTTCGGCACCGATAGCGGTGTCTACCCACATGGGGACAACGCCAGGCAGTTTGCCTACATGGTCAAATACGGTATGAGCCCGATGGAGGCTATACGCGCCGCTACCCTGAACGCGGCGAGCCTGATGGGATGGCAGGACCGGCTCGGGACAATCGAACCGGGCAAGTTCGCGGACATTGTTGCCGTCGCGGGCGACCCGACCCAAAACGTCAAGTTGCTCGAAAAAGTTGCCTTTGTGATGAAGGGCGGTCAGGTGGTGCGTTCAAGCAAGTAGGTCCCGCTCGGGATCAAGGTGTTTTGTAGCTCGCCACGCGCAGGGTAAGTATGCCTTGTTTCGGGTCACGGCTGAAGATAAAGGCCCCTTCTTCAGTCTCGCCGTCCGACAGAAAATCGATCTGCAGCTCACCTGTCTCGCTAGGTACGCCCGGCACGCGCAGGTCAGCCACGATCTGCACCGACTCGGCAGTACTTTGTCCTGTATTGGTGATTGAAAAAGGCACATAGAACTGTCCCTGGACTTCGCGGATATCGCCCCCACGTGCCACGGTGAGCACGGGTGGCTGCTCTTTACCAGTCGTAAGCCAGTCGTAGAGTACCAGCCCGACAATACCGCTCAAGATGAGTGCCGCAGCCATGAAAGTGACCCACTCGGCAGGCGTCCGGCGCTTTCGCTCCTCGTGAGTCTGGGAGTCGGTGCGACGGTCGGTGTTCATATAGCCAGCCGCCCGGCAGCCCCGCCAATCGTTGCCGGTAGCCCGAGCAGAAGCGTATGGCTCAGCCACAGGGACCAGGGATCGTCAAAACTGAGCCGCTCAAAAAACCACAACATGAACACCGCCACGGCGAGCGATGCCAGGTAGGACGCGATTGTCTCGCTGAGGGGTCCCTGAAAGATGCCCCGTTGCTGCTGGCGCTTGGTCTGATTGGCAAAGTCGGCCTCAAAGACGATGGCGTAGGAAATCAATAGAGAAGCAACGATCACGCCGAGCAGCCACGGACCGGAAACAGCCGTTGCGAGCATGGGAATCTCATCTGTCGGCGCGATGCTGAAGCCGATGATCGCCGCCCCAATCATCGTCGAACCAATGTCGCTCAGGGTTGCGTTCGGTTTACTGTCCCCGGAGGAGTCATCATCCGGCTGGTCATCGCTGCCACTGAGAAATTGGTTGGCCAGGGCCACGCCAGTCGTGAACGGAGCACTCTCGAAGACGATCTTGCCCAATACCCCACCCAGGGATGCAGTGAACGTGACCTCGCGCAGCAAGACCAGCACACAGGCCGTGCAGACGATGCCGACTGCCAGGGCTTCGACACTATCTATAAGTGCGTCAATGGTGCGTACATCACGGGTTTTACGAAAACCTGCCGTACGGTTGAGCAAAAAAACAGCCACGAAGGTAATAGCAAGGGAAGCGAGGATACGCGAGGGGCTGACAGCCGATCCGATCCACCAGACTTCCATGGTGTAGATCAACGGAATACCAAATAGAAAGCCACCACAGGCACCACGGATCAGGTCATCGATCTCGCTTGTCCAGGTTGCCTGACGGTCATCTGCCGCTGCCATATTACGCCTCGGATCATCTCACCGTCTGGGGATCATAGCATTCGAGGCAGGCCGGGGGCGTGCCGCTAGCGGTAGAGCCGAACTGATGGAGATGGCCTTCTGCCCAGATCCACCTGGATAAACTTTTGCGGCCCGCTCACGTGCAATTGAGATGTCACTGTAGACTCTATACATAGCGTTACGTCCCGTACAGGGCGCATCCGTAGTAGAATTTTGGCGACTAGAACCCCGATTGGGATGACGATGCCTCCAACGCAGCGTGCGCCCGTGCAGAACCCCTCGACCCTCAGCACGGCCGGTGTCCGAAATACCCTCGGCCTGCCGGTACCCCGCAAGCGACGTCTTCCTCTACCGACCGTCGTCGAACTGCTCTGGGCAACGGTCGCGTTGATGCTGACGATTGGCGGAACGCTCTGCCGACTGGCACTACCGGATCGCCTGCCGCAGACCGTGGTGCTCGACAGCTGGCCACCGCTGGTTCAGTGGGTCTGGGAGCCGGGTTACAGCTTCTCCATGCAGGTGGCAGCGGTGTTGCTCGGGGGCTGCATCGGCGGTCCGGTTGCAGGCGGGCTTGCCCAGGTGGCTTACCTGGCTATCGGGCTTGCGGGGTTCCCGGTTTTCACCGATGGCGGCGGGCTTACATACCTGACGCACCCCCAGGCGGGTTATCTGATTGCTTTTGTCCCGGCGGCCATTTGTACGGGTTATCTGGCTTTTCGTTGCCGGGTGGGTTTGAACTGGCTGGCAACCAGCTGTTTGTGCGGTCTGCTGATCATTCACGCAGGCGGGCTCGTAGGCCTCTGCTTGCGTCTTGGTTGGGGGCCGGAACTAGGTTTGGCCGCAGTACGTTTTTCAGGCTTCCCCTTGCTTGGCCAGATGATCGGTGTGCTGCTCACCGTGGCGGCTGGCTGGCTCATCCGCAAGCTGCTACTGTCTTGATATGCCGCGAAAAGCTTCACAAATTCTCGGTTTGAACTATTGAGTCGGACGTACCCTGTCATACTCAGCTCATCGGATTCAGGATGATTTGAACCATGTTGGATGGATTCAAGCAATTTTTACTGCGGGGCAACGTGGTCGATCTCGCCATCGGGGTGGTGATCGGCGCTTCGTTTACGAATGTCGTCAACGCTTTTGTCAAAAGTTTGCTTACCCCTTTGCTTGCAGCCGTTGGCGGTGAACCCGATTTCTCCGCCCTCTACTTCACGATCAACAACAGTAAATTCATGTACGGCGAGTTCATCAACGCGGTGCTCTCGTTTGTGATTCTCGCCGCAGTCGTTTATTTTCTGGTCGTCCTGCCGGTGAATGCCCTGATAGAGCGTGTCCGTAAGGCACGCTCCGTGGACCCGACAACTCGCAGTTGCCCGGAGTGTTTGAGTGAGATCCCCACAGAAGCCAGCCGTTGTTTCCAATGCACATCGGTGGTCGTGCCTGTGCAGGGGGCAGGGGGCAGATGATACCCGGGTAAGCAATTTTTGTGCGCGGGGATCAGATTTCTTCAGTAGTAGTTGCTCCGCTGCCCTGGACCCAGAGAATGCGGGCGATGCCGCACTGCCGGGCATACTCCTGAACCTGAGACCCCGTGCGACCGAGCAATTCGACCTGAACGGAAGGAGCCTGCTCCCGGCGCAGCTTCTCGGCCCATTGCAGAGCCTGCGACCAGGCAGCCGCAGTTTCAGGTACCACCAGCCAGCCGCCAAAGTGCAGGCTCTCCGGTAACCGGCCCGCCGGTAGCAAGACGCGTTGAAGGGCTTCGAGATTGAGAGCAAAACCCGCACCTGCCGCGGGGCGCCCGTAAAAACCGAGCAACTGGTCGTAGCGTCCTCCCTGACCGAGGACTCGGTTGGCGGCACTGACTTCAAAAACGATCCCCGTGTAGTAGTCGAAGGTCTCAACCAGGCTCAGGTCCAGCACGACTGGTACTTGACGCTCGGCCAGCCAGTCGGTGAGGAGCTTGAGGGTTGCGAGGTCCGCATGCTGCTGCGGGTCTACGAGCGGCAGCGATGCTGCCTCGGCCAGCACCTGGTCTGGCTCACCGCGCAGGTCAAAAAGCCTCAAAAGCCAGGTGCGGACCTCAGCAGGAAGATACGCCGCGCGCAAGATCGTAACCCGGTCGAGGGTTGCCAGGGCCGCACGCATCCGAGTGCGCAGGGTTTCAGGCACCTGTGCGAGCAAAGAGCGGGTAAACCCCGCCGCACCGAGAATCAACTTCCACCCCGGTACCTCCAACTCGTTCAACACGTCGGCGAGCAGAAGGAGGACCTCGGCATCGGCGAGGGGACCGGACGCCCCGAGCAACTCGACCCCGGCCTGGGTAAACTCGTGCGGTTGAGCTGTGCTGCGAAAGACATTGGCCAGATAGGACAGGCGGGCCGGCCAGGGGGATTCGAGCAGACGAGTGGCAACCGCCCGGGCAATTGAGGGGGTCAAGTCGGGACGTAGTCCCAGGGGTGTCCCCTCCGCATCGCGCAGTTGCAGGATAGTGTCAAGGTTGACAGTGCCGCTCGCCCCCAGAGTTTCGAGCCGTTCGAGGGTCGGGGTGATGATGCGATGGTAGCCCCAGCGTCCAAAGACCCGCTGCACGCGCTCTTCGATCCACTGTTGCTGAGTAACATCAAGGGGCAGCAGGTCGCGTACCCCGGTAGGCGGTTGGTACATCATGGTGTCAGCTTATCGCGGATAGGACCGGCTTCTGGTTGGGAACACTTCAGCTGCCTATGCATTCTGACACTGGGCAACAAGGATTAGCGCTGTAACACTTATGAAGAGGTCACAGGCATCATCGTCATGCACTACCGACTGCCCCATGCTGTCTTTGCCATTCCCTGGCTTCAATTCGTCTTGGCCGGATTAACAGTAGCTCTTGTCGGTTGCGCAGCAGCTCCGCCACCGCAAGCGGACGGGACCGGGCAAGCAGCTCAGGCCAGGGAACTGCCTGCGGTAAATGCAGCCATCGCCCAGACGGGGTCTGTGCGCGAAGTGCTTGAGTACACCGGCACCACCA
>JACMIX010000014.1 GCA_014380935.1 Gloeobacterales cyanobacterium ES-bin-141
CGACCTGGCCAGTCCCGGCCGCTACGGCGATAGACCCGCTAGACATAACCGCTCCGGGTACAGGGGCTGCTCTTTCGACCGCGGCAAGTGGCGAGCTTCGATTCGCTACCAGGGAAGAACTGTCCACCTCGGCAGATTCGATACTCCCGAGCAGGCACAGGCCGCCTATCAAGCTGCACAGAACAGGATCCGGGACGGGCTAACACCCATGGAATGTCGGTAAGGGACAGCCTCTCACGAAGGCGGTGCAGAACAGTTGACAGGACGACAAGGAGCGATAGGATAAAGGACGATAAAGACAGCTATCAAAAGTGTGCTAAGACGACACCGGAGCGAGGCGTTAACTTAAGAACGCCCCCAAGCTGTTCAGAAGATTGGGCCACTTCAGGTTCGCGCTCGCCCTCAATGTTCATTACTCTGATCGCAATCCTGTGTCTTGAGGTACAAATCATGTCTGCAAGTATCCGACTCACCCTTGAGAGCGGTCTCAACGAAGACAGCGACACCCTTACTGACGAGCTGCTCGGTATCATCAGTAACAGCGAGAACGTACAGTCCGCGTCTCGCACGACCAACGGCCTCGGAAAACAGGACGCCGGGGTAATCATCGGGGTGATCCTTGCCTCGGCCGCAGTCACCGAACTAGCTCGCGGGATCGCCGACTGGATCCGGGCGAAGAACGGGGCAAAGGTCACGGTTACCTATCCGGACGGACCAACGGTATCGGCCGAGACGATCGACGCGAATACGGCCTTGAATGTCATTGAGATGGCACTCAAGAAGGGCCAAGAGAAACAGCCTTGATCCCCGCCGGAATTCCGACCTTCGCCGCCCTGTTCGGGGCCAGTGAATTCCCCCTAGCCAGCTACCCGCAGACCGGGGGCGCGTTTGCGGCGGCCCGCAAACTGTTCGTTCGGGACGTGCTCGGGCCGGGCGGGCTAGCCCTGCTCGAGCCGGACGGGGTGGCCATGGCCGAGCAGGGCCACCCCGTCCCGCAGGAAGCGGTTCGGGCCGGGTGCGAGTTCTGCGACTGGTTCGACAGCGCCCTGTCTGGGAACGACCAACTGCAGGAGTTCGACGACCGGATCGACGGCTGGCAGAAGCGGCTGACCGACAGGCCCGGCACACGACGGCTGGTGGTGTACTACGTGGGCCACGGCGGGACCGCGTCCAGCCGGTACTACCTTGCGGTTAAGGCCAGCCGACAGGTGAACTACTTG
This sequence comes from Gloeobacterales cyanobacterium ES-bin-141, assembly GCA_014380935.1. Classification (GTDB taxonomy): domain Bacteria; phylum Cyanobacteriota; class Cyanobacteriia; order Gloeobacterales; family Gloeobacteraceae; genus JACMIX01. The sequence continues at coordinate 1,221 of JACMIX010000014.1, forward strand.
CGCCAGAGCATCACATTCGAACAGCTCGCCGAGTCTATCAAGCGACTCAAGCCCCCGTATCAGTGCTTTCTGGTTATCGATGCCTGTTACGCTGCGAGGGGGGTGGTCAGCCTGCTCCAGGGTGCTGACAGCCTGCTCCAGCAAGGTGTAGAGAAGATTGCCCAGGAGGCAGAGGAACTCACCAAAGAACTCCAGGAGGAGGTGAACAATGAATTTCACGGACGGGGGGTGTGCCTGTTTTGCTCGTCCCCAGCGACCAAGCCGTCTTACCTGCTCCCGGACCTATCGGCTACCTCGTTCATGGCGGCCCTGTCTAAGGCAGTGCAGAAGGGAAAGGTGAACGGCAGATCGTTGCTGTCGGTCCAGGACCTCATCGATGTGATGTGGGACGAGCTGCTGGAGGTCCGGCGGGCAGTGGACGACCATAACCAGCAGCAGAGCGACCCGCGCCAGCACCAAGAGTTCGATGCGGTTCGGCCGCAGTGCCACTGGCCGAAGCAGGAGCAGGGGATCAACTTGACAACCGAAGGGTTGATCCCGAACCGGTGGAAACCTTCGCCCGAGCTGCTGCCCGTCCCGCCTTTGTCGCCCACCTCGGCGGGCTCGCCGGTCTTATTCCCGGCGGTTATCACAGCCCGTCAGTTCGCCCGGTTCGTGCTGGTGAACAGCCCATACCTGAACTACCAGGACGCTGACACGGCGGAGGAGCGGGGCGCGGTCAGGGTGTACCTGTGGCTGCCCGAGCCTGCCACCTTCTTGGCCCCGGAGAAGGACATTCGGGACACCCCGATTGTTGCCATCTGCGACACCGGGCTGTCGGAGATCGACCGATACGCCGCCTTACTTAGGGTGAATGAGAAATTCCTCAGAGACTGCTTTCGGTACACCCCATCCCGGCTGGTCGATGGAAAGAAGCGGATGCTGGTCGGGCTGCTGGCCAGGGTATTGCAGGGGACCTTCGTGCTGTCCGCGGTCGTCCCGAAGTACCTGCTGTCGGCCGGGCTGAAGGATCCGCAGGCGTCGTACGACGCAATCCTCAACGTAGTCTTGTTCTCGCTGGTGTCGGCACACGCAGCACTCGACTTTACCGACTTCGCCGTCACCGTGTCCGAGGTCAAGGCGTGCCGACAGGGGGTACTTGAGTCCGCCCTCCGGGTGATCCGGTCCGGATTTCCAAGCGGAACGGTCCGGATCGAAGACGAACAGAGCCAGCAGGACCGGTTCTACCTGTACGCAGCCCGGCTGATCAACTGGGCAGAAAGTCGAAAGTATCACAGCAACGACGGGTACTGGGCGGATCTGCTGGCATCGGAATTCGCCAAGCAGATGACCCAAAACGAAATGACATAAGTTCAGAAAAAAATAAGGCGCATCCCAGTGGATGCGCTTGTCCCGCTAAATCGCCAACCAGTGTCGGCAAGGGATCCGGCAGTAAGGAGCGGACAGAGCGCGATCCTCACGCAACCAAGCGTGTGCATGACGTCTACCGTGTCGCTTGACCTCCTGTAGGGGGCCTCTAACTATTTAAGAAACCCGCGAACACTCGCTTGCCGGGATCGACCTATGGACCCCAGTGGATCCCAGTGGACCCGCGAACAGTGGAAACACAGAGGTTGCGCTTCCCACGCAGACGCCGTCATCTGAGCTTACAATGCTTTTGCAAGCATTTGCTCCACAAGCAAGCATAGCTTAGGAGTGGAATATCGTCCAGCCGGTTCGGGTTCGTTTTCACAACTTTTTCGCTCGTTCGCCACCCAATCACGGTCCGGTTTTCCAGTCCATTGCCATAACACAGCTCCGGTCGCCGACTATTTGTAGGCCTAGTAAGAGCATCGTGATGCTGTTGGCGAATGCGGTGGCCCCTAACCCGTCTTGGCCAGAGCGGCAAAACGTGAAGTGCGCGTCTGAGCGAATGGCTCTCCCAATAGCCAGTCCACGATGCGCACCAGGTTCACCGCCGTCGCTGTGAACACATGCTGTAGGTGCGTTTTTGCCAGACCCCGATACCGGCTGCGGCGCATCTGGAAGGCCTGCACTGCTTGGGCTATCGTTCCCTCGATGCCAGCACGCAGCGCATAGCGTTTTCGGAATCCTTCCGTCTTCTGATTAAGCCGCGCCTTCAACGCTTCATGGAGGCCGTCAATTTCCGGGGGGTGCCTGGACTTTCTAGGCACCTTCCCCGGCAGTGGGCCTGAACGCGGATACCAACTCCGGAAGGCTGCCTCCAAATCGCCGTTCAGCACACGCGTGCGGGTCTGCAGCAGGTGCGCTCCCTGAGGCGTCCACTGCATCGACTGTTTCTTGACCAGCCGCTTCGAGATCATCCAATTGACGGTCGATTCCATAAACGCAGTCGAGATCGTCTCGCCGTTGCGGTAGCGCTCGCCGTAGTTGACTCAGACCTGGTGTGGATCATCCACAAAGCTCATGCCGCCCTGGTAAGTGATGCCGAAATCCTTGCCGTGGATACGGAAGCGGTGGAGATGGCAGTCTTCTCAGCCCATAGCGGTCTGAAAGAAGGCATGCAGGCCAGCGAGAGAAGTGTCAGCGTAAACGAGGAGCCGTCGCCAGACCATCGGGCTGATGCCGTGCAGGACGAGCTTGAGTCGATAGATCTGCATCCGCTGTCCGGCTCATGTTGCCAGGAGCATCATCCGAACTTGCCTCTCCAAGAATCGTCGCACCCCCCGAAAATTGGCGGCCTCCATCTTCTTGAGTAGCTTCTTTTTGTAAAGGCCTTCGATCTTCACACGTCAATTGCCCGCCTCGGCCCTTCCGGACACGATTGGTTGGGGCTAGCTGACAGGAGGCATACCTGAACACACTTCTTGCCAGTGGTACCTGCCAAAAGGTAGGATGACCGTGCGCTGCCCAGGTGAAGGGAATGCGGTGCTTCGCTGGCAACTTCTGCGTTAGAGGTGTACAGCAAGACAGCAACGGAGCATTTTTCATGACGGTTTTCGGTGTCATTCTTCCAGCTGCAGTTGGACATTTCGATCCCACGGCGGCCCTCGCCCACCGCTTGCAGGAACGGGGCCACCACCCCGTCTTTCTGATGGTGCGCGATTGGCAGCAGCGGGTAGAAGCAGAAGGTTTCGGGTACCACCCTGTGCTGGAGGAAGAGTGTCCAGCCGGGACGTGGGCGGGCATCCTCGAAAAGATGAGCGCCCTCGACGGCCAGGCAAACCTCAAGTACACGCTTGAGTACTACGAGCGCGAAGCGCACGCCCTGTTCAGGGATGTACCCGCCGCAGTCGAAGCGCAGGGCATCGAGGCCCTGCTTGTGGATCAAACGGTGTTCGCTGGAAGCACGGTGGCCGAGCACCTTGGGCTGCCGTTTGTCACACTCTGTTGTGCCCTGGCGCTCAACCGCGAGCTGGATATCCCCCCTTCGTCCTCGCCCTGGGGTTATCAGCCAAACCGATGGGGACGGCTGCGAAACCGACTGGGCTACACCGCTCTAGATTGGTTGACGAGGAAACTGCGTCGCACACTGCAGCAGCAGCGCACCCGCTGGCAATTGCCTCCGCTGGCGCGCTGGAATGGTACCTATTCGCCTTTTGCTCAGATCAGCCAACAGCCGCAGGCGTTCGATTTTCCTCGGCAACAACTGCCCCGGCACTTCCACTACACTGGCCCAATTAGGGGTCCGTCGCACTCTCGTGCACCGGCCTTCCCGTTCGATCGCCTCAATGGCCGACCGCTGCTGTACGCCTCACTGGGTACAATCCAGAACCGGCGGCTGGAGATCTTCAAGACGATTGCCGCTGCGTGTGCCGGTCTTGAGGTGCAGCTGGCAATTGCCCATGGCGGCGGGCTTGACGACAACACCGTGGCGCAGTTGCCCGGCCGCCCGATCGCCGTGGCCTACGCCCCTCAACTCGAAGTAATCCGGCGATCGGCGGCGGTGATCACCCACGCGGGCCTCAACACGACCCTGGACGCGCTTGCCCACGGTCTGCCCGTCGTCGCACTCCCCCTGGTCCACGAACAACCCGCCATCGCCCGTCGAATCCTCTGGACGGGCACCGGCGCAGCCCTCTGGCCCTCCGAATTGAACCCGACATCCCTGCGTTCTTTAATCAGCGAGGTTCTCGAGGATCCCACTTATCGCCAGGCGGCAGGGCGGATCAAACAAGCAATCGATCAATCCGGCGGCGTAAATCGAGCCGCCGATGTCTGCGAACAAGTCTTCCTCACGCGCAAGCCCGTCCCAGCCTGAGCGGCACAAAACGCCATGCTGGCCACGGCGCGGCGGATGGAGCAATCCCGAGGGCCAGCCTCCCTCAGTTCAACGCCAGCGCGCCGCTGAAGGGGTTAACCAAAACGCCTTTGGGGTGGCCTAGTTGCCCACGAGATGCGCAACGAGGTTAAGCAGCCGAGGCTGAAAACCGCTCCTCAAGAGCCTTTATGTACGCAATAATTCCAGAGGGTACTCCATGTAACTCAACCCTCCATTGCACCTGAGCACCCAGACTCTGGTTGCGCTTGAAGCACTGTGCCTAACTCAAGCGGCGTTGTGCTCGGTGATGACGACCCATAGTCTGGACATGCAGAGGTGGTAGGCTGAGGCTCAGACATCGGCAGACTCGCAATGCGTCACCAATGTCTGTAGCTGAAAGACTCAGGGGACAAGGGTTTCAGCTCCTAATTTCACAGCTCGTTGCGCATCTCGTGGTTCATGACCCCAAGCTGCCAAGAGCCCATCTATCCTGTTACGCGACATGCGAACTGGCTGTCAGGAGAGCCAGTTGCTCAGACGCGCACCTCGCGCTTTGCTGCCCTGGCCGAGACCGGTTAGGGGCCATCGCATTCGCCAACAGCATTCTCGCTCATACCATGCCAATACCGTATCTTCCCTTCCTTGACCCCAACTGGGCTCGAAGCCCGGTTTCATACGGGCCAGACCAGCACTTTTACCCAGCGCAAATCTCCTGCGGGTCGTCAGCAGCCGGGATCGGGAAGCGCTCGGCCCGCAGGTACGCGTCGAAGTACCTGATGAAGTAGTTCCAGGAGGTGGCATTCGGCGCGGCCAGGCGGCAGAGCGGGGCACTCCGGTACAGGGGCAGGCGTGCGTTGATCTCTTCTTTGAGCAACTCGGGCAAATCCTCGAACGATTGCACCTTGGAGCCCTGGGCGGTGTACACCAGCGAGCCGGGTCGGGTGCCCATCTTCATCCAGGGCAGCCAGGGACCTGATCGGACCCAACCGAGGTCCACCTGGGCGAGGCCGCTACTGGAGTCCTGGAGTTCCTGCTGGTTGACGAAGAACTTAAAGAACTCCCCGGCCTGATAGAGGGGACCAGAACTATAGGGAATGTAGCGAGGATCGACCGAGAGCGGGTTGGGATAGGTCAGGGGCACGTCTACCGGGAAGCTCCAGTCTCTGCCGGTTGCGGTGGCGACGAAGGAACCTGTAAGGGTATTCTGGACGGGGCTATTGGCAACGTGTACGACCGGGACGACCTCCTCGGTCCAGGGGTTCCGCCAGGTGAAGAGGGGCCTGCCCGAACTGGGATCCAGGTAGTAGCTCAATTCACGGGAGGTAAGGGTCCAACTGCCATCGGGATTCGGCAGGCAGCGGGCGACGCTCATCGCCTCCAAAGTAAAGAGCCGCCTCTGCGCCTCGCCCGGTACGAATGAGTAGATGCTGCCGCTCCAGGTGAAGAAGGTATCCTGACTATCCAGGGAGCAGCGAACGCGCGCGAAGTCTTTAGCGCCAAAGCTCTCGGTGCGCGGCGATTGCTGGGCATGGGTGAGAGTACCACCGGCTGCAAGGAGCGTTCCTGTGAGCAGGAGCGGGACGGCTACCACCCGGACAGCACCCGCGAAGAGTTGCGCCCAGCTCGGACGGCAGTACGAATTCGATGTGTCTTTGGAAAGGTTAAACGGAGGAGGTACTTGCATATTTGTCATCCATACGGAAGTGCAATAGTCATAACTCGCCGTGATTAAGATACTACGTTTCGCAAGCAACACTGCTTCACCAAAGGGCTTCGACGGGTAGCCCCTCAGTCTCGGCGACCAACCGCTACAGCATGGGCAGTGGGCAGTGGAGGTATTCCTTGCAGGTTCTTCTCTGCGTTGACGGGGGTAGGGTAGAGAAGCTGCAACCAGGAGTTTCGCCGTATTACTACTCTCATGCCTCTTGCTTATGGAGGCGTCATCCAATAGCAAGCGGGGCTGAATACCCCTACTGCCCACTCCCCAAAAATTGGTGGCCTCTGTGTAGACCGCTCTAGTCTCTTACTGCATGCTCAGACTGTTAACTTGACAGTGCCTGTTTGAGGCGGATTGTCCCCAACAATGCTCCGGTGAGCACCAATGGCACCAATGGGGAAGGTTCTGGAACCGCAACAGTGTTCAGCTCTACAGAGAATGAACCGACGTTGTTGAACCACCCGAAGCCGTCCATCGTTCCGAGGAACAAGCGTGTGGCCCCATCCGGGGCGACGAATTGTTGCCTGACGCCACCATTCGTCGAGCCATTGCCGATAAAAAACACCTGCTGCAATTGTGGAAGCAAAGTTTCAAAGTTCAAATTGGCGGAGAAATTCAGCGTACTGGGAGCGATAGAAAGATCCGGCCGCGAATCCGTCAAAAATACGCCGACCAGCGAGTTGACGGGAGCGTTGACATTGGAGATGCCATTTTCGGCACCGGTCGCGTGGAAAGTGAAGGCACCCCCGTCCGGCCCTACCCCTGAGGGTGCCCCGGCGTTGCCAACGGAACCCGTCACGGCGAAGGTAAAAACGGACTGTTCGACAAAGGAGAAAAGCACCGGAGATTGATTGGGTACTACGTCGCCATTGCTGGCCGTCGATCCGTTCGGCATCCCTGCAAGCCAAGGATCTGATTGCCCACCGACGACAAGAGTGACGGCGTGGGCTGAAGTAAATTGTGGTCCAGCAACGCCCAAAACAAGCAAGGCTGCACTCACTATAGAGGTTCGGGCAATGCGCTCAAGCAGAGCACCAGTCAAACCTTGGGTAGAGACTTCAAGGGATTGGAAGTGACTGTTCATGTCAATAAGTCCATGGAAGGGCAAAATAGAATACACATTGGCAGTAAGCGGCGCTTTGTCCATCCAAGCACCTGTCAGAATTGCAACCGTATCGATAGTCTGCTCCCAAATTGCTGGACCAGTTTTAAGGGAACAGATCACTTAGGAATAGGGCGAAGGCGACACGCACCCAGTTGAATGCAGCCGCCTTGAGGTACTGGCTCTTTATTGCCCGGTGTGTCTTCAGCGAAGGACGCCTACATAACCGTTGCCGTAATTAAGCCTTAACGTATATCTGTTATCAATTGTGTGGGTGCACACAACGGGGCTTTGTGGATTGTAATTGAAATAGCCATCAACATCGAATGAGATATCAACTTCTGTTGCGTTGTTCTCGGTTTCTTGGTCGCGTAACGCGCCGCCCACTGTACAGCTAGCGAACGCTGATTGAGCACCAGCCCGAACCCATACTCCATCGGAATTTTTGATTTCATTGCGTGTGAGCGCCCGTATGAGTAGGTCTTCTCCTTGATATGTGGCACGAGAATAAGTGATTTGAGCAAATATTCGCTGAGTGGCCGAACCAACTGACGCACAAAAATTGTATACTCCGAAACCCTCGCAATAGGCTTGATACTCGAAGATCTGCTCTGGTGGGTTGCCACCTCCGCCTCCACCTCCGCCTCCGCCTCCGCCTCCGCTGCAATCCTGATAATTTTCGGTACACACTGGGGGTCGTGCGTCCGCCCGGTGGGCGAGTGGTATGAAGACTAAAAACATCACAAAAATCGACGGCAGGAGCACCGTAAAGAACTGTCTAAAATGAATGGGCCTTGTCTTCTCCAGCAATTGGCGGCTCGAAAAACTCATGTTTGTTCACCTCGTGGAATAATCAACGTCTGGGCTTTTGTGCAACGGAATGTGCCAAAGAATTAGAGACAACTTGAAGTTGAGCTGCGTAAGCTTTGGTCCTCTTAACTATCCGAAGAAGCTGCTGGACTTGGGCTTGTTGAGTCACATCGCCGCAGGCAGAGTCGGCGGCACAAGTGTGTGCCAGCAAGCAAGTCGTCCCCATTGTTGAAATTGGTAGTCCGGCATCCTGGAAAACCGGCATGGGAGAAGCCGGTCCACACTCTGTAGTTCGTAATTCAGTCGCAAATACTCTCATCCAACTTTCCGCAGGTAGGTTGGCAGGCAGCAGTGTTTCGGTGGGATTAGTGAACCTACCCCTGAAATTCAAGTCCAGAACCTCGACTACCTCGGTATCTCTTCCGGGGTCATCGACTCCATTGGCATAATCGGAAAATTAGACCGTGTACTCGGCAGCACGTTACCAGTGGTCGGGCGCTCAAGGGTCTCATTCTCAACGGATTCGGCTTCGCCTCAGCTCCCCTCTACCTCTTTGAGCAATTCTTTGTTGACTGTCCCGTTTGGAGCGAAAGCTTTCGAAGTACACTCTTCGGCTGCCCTCAGTTGTGGTTGCGCTTAATTATGATTGGAAAGTCTCCCACAGAGATCGGCGCAAATACCTTCCAAGGTGATCTCGCTTTGCTTTCGACTCTCCTTGAAGAGGTGACATCTAGCCGTTCCAGGCGCATGTTGTAGAGTACTTCCTCTCCCTCCTGGTAAACGAGTGTGCCGACCAGTTCAAGTAGCCCGGCACCCCTGAACTGCATCGGCGAGGAAACGAGCACGGTGCCCTCGTCTGTTTCCGGGTCTCCATGTACCGGGCCGCCGTGCCCAGCGTCTTCCACAAAAAGTTGGCCTTCTCCCCGGTCAGAATTGCTGCCCAGCGTCACACTGGTCCCAACATGGTTGCACATGTAAAAACGGCCGCATCCGGCGGTCGTGGCGACGCTCAACGACAGAGGGTAGCCATACACCCGAACGCGACGGCCGTTCAGCCGCCGGGCCTCCCGTGTAACCTCGTCAGCACTATAGGTAGGAATGGATGAGTCGCGTTTTTGCAGAATTTCGGCCACGTC
>JACMIX010000120.1 GCA_014380935.1 Gloeobacterales cyanobacterium ES-bin-141
CCGGCCAACCCCGAGGTTCAGACCTATCTGGACAGTTTGTTCCGCGAGATCGTCGAGCGCTACGACGTCGATGGGCTGCAACTCGACTACATCCGCTACCCGATTCAAAAAAGCGCCAACCAATACTTCGGCTACGGTACCGCGGCCCGCAAGCAGTTCCAGGATCTGACCGGTGTTGACCCTATCGGGCTGACACCCCAGAGCGATAGCTCCCTGTGGCGGCTGTGGATCGATTTTCGTACAGCCCAGGTCAGCACTTTCGTCAACCGGATCTCTCAGACCCTGCGCGAGGCAAAGCCCGACATCATCCTGTCGGCAGCGGTCTTCCCGGAGCCCACGCCCGAGCGCGTCCGGATCATGCAACAGGACTGGGAAGCCTGGGCCACCGCGGGCAAGCTCGATGTGCTGGTACCGATGACCTATGCCCTCAACACGCGCCGTCTCCAGCAACTTGTCGAACCTGCCCTGGGCGAGGTCAAAAATGCCCCGGTGCTGTTTGTGCCAAGTCTAAATCTGATGTCGCTACCCCAGGTTCAGCTACGCGACCAACTCCAGGCTGTGCGCGACCTGCCTGCCGGCGGGTATTCGCTCTTTGCCATGGCCCACCTCAACGACAACCAGCAACAACTGCTTGGTCAAGCGGCCTCGGCTTCCGAACTGATCCCCTTTCGCCAGCCGGTTCGCACGGCGGTCGAGCGTTTCGGAGCGCTCAAAAAAGAATGGGACTTCCTCGCCGAGCGCAAACAGATCTGGGTACCCGAGTTCAGCATTCAGCCCTGGCAAAACCAGACCAAACGAACCCAGGCAGCTCTCGAGACCCTGATGAAGCAACAGAGCGTCGGCTGGGTACAGACCGCCCGAGCAGAACTCGAGAAATCCCGTAAGGGCCTCAACGAGTGGTTACGGCTTGAACGCCTGATGCGGCCTTACCGGATGCAAACCTGGGACAACCGCCTGCAGGCGCTCGACACACTACTGCGCTACGCAGAAGCACGCCTGAGCCGCCAATCTACCCAGGCGAAGTCGGGCAAAAGCGTGACTACGGGTCTTTAGCCAACCTGGCTGTTCCGAGTGGACTGCCAGTCTCCATATCGCGCGGTCTAGAGTTGGTCACTGAAGCTTTGGAGGTCGGGTGCATCGAGAACGGCATCGAGCAGTTGTTCGAGGCGCTCGGGATTTGAGATGTCCTTATCGGTCTTATGCAGCCGTTGACCACATATTGTATGTTTGTGTTTTATGTACATAATGACAAAATGTTATATCATGCATTGTGGACTATGTGAACGGAGGGGACGCCGTGAGCCGTATATCCATTGAGGTGACAGCCGAACAGCACCAGCGATTGAAAGCTTTTGCAGCGCTGCGTGGGCAGACCATCAAGGAATACATCCTTGAGCGTTCATTGCCACCATCGTCAGGTGAAGGGTTGACTGAAACGGAAGCCTTGCATCAGCTTGAAAAGTTTTTACAGCCCCGCATTGAGGCGGCGCAGCGCGGCGAATTCAGCAATAAGGACTTTGATGGCATCATTGCCGAAGCTAGGGCCGAAAGAGCCGCGCAGTGACCGGCTACAGAATTACCAGACAGGCAGCGGATGATCTGAAGGATATATGGCGCTATACAGTCAACAACCATGGAGAATCACAAGCCGAGCGGTATGTTAATACTCTGAAGACTGGGTGCGAGAGAATCGCGGACAATCCGACAATGCGGCAGGTCTTAAGGTTGGCTGGCAATGATGTGAGGATGTACCACTGCGAGCACCATTACATCGTCTATCTTGTCACTGACGCCGAGGCCATCATCATTGCTTTTTTGCATGAGCGGACGGACTTTGTCGCTCGTCTCAAAACAAGGCTGTCGTGAGCCGCGCGCGCTCATTGTGATTAGCCCACGGGTACGCAACGAGTTATGCAATGTGAGTAAGGGGATATATCAGACGTCGCGGCTTTGTTCATTTTCGGGTTCATCGTCCGTTCCGGGTTCGTGCCAGGTGACGCGTCGAATAGCAGAAGATGCTCGGAGGGCAGTGTCAATCGCCTGAATAGCTTCGGGTAAGATGCCGTGCTTGCGACTGCCGAACAATGAGCCCAGAAAGCCCGTGCGGCGCTCGAGCCAGCCTAGCCACCGGTCGCCGGTGCTCGGGTCGTTGGGCTGGAAGCCGATGACGAAGCAGTGCTCAATGCCACCGACGTAAAAGGTGAAATACCAGCCGAAGTCCTCCTGATCGGGTTCGGCCGAGGTCTCAATACCCTGCGTGCGGAGTTGCTGGATGAGCCACTTGGCAACGTCGTCGCCGAAGCAACAGTCGTTGATGAAGTAATCTTTTGGTTCCGTGCAGTTGAAAGCGTTGCTGAGAAAGTAAACCTCAGTCTGCATGGCAGGTTCAATATTGTTCACGGCAGACATCGACGCTGCTGAGTCAATTCTACCTGCCGGTCAAGCTTCCACACGGGCACTTAGAAGCTCCTCCACGCGTCATGGCAATCGAGTTGATGCTCGGGCAGCGGGCAGCGCAAAGTTGGTTGACTTGCAACTACTCAGCAGGTGACGCTCCGCTACAATGAGACAAATTATTTGAGGAAATGTCCAGCATGTACCTTCAAAGCCTCCGCCTTCAAACCTTCGTTCTGTTGCTTGTTCTGTTCTGGAATGTCCTGCCTGCAAGCAGTGAAATCCTTCCTTCAGAGATCGATAAAATTGTTCAGAAATACCACGACCTTCAACAATTCGATGGGGTTGTTCTGGTAGCCCAAAAGGGCAAAGTCCTCTACAAAAAAGCTTTCGGGATTGCCGACCGCGAGTGGAACATTCCAATCAATGACAGCACCAAGTTCAAAGTTGCCTCTATTACCAAGCAGTTTACGGCTCTACTGGTTATGCAACTTGTCGAGCGAGGACAAATTAAGCTAGATGGAACAATTTCTGACTATCTGCCGGATTACCGTAAAGATACAGGTAGCAGAATTACTATCAAGCAATTGTTAAACCATACTTCTGGATTGCCTGGCCTGGACGAGGATGATAGTTTTTATCAGAGTCAAGATCCACAGCTCTCCAGTCCCGCCTACGTTGTAAAAACGTTTTGCAGCGGCGACTTAACCAATGAACCAGGCCAAAAGTTTAACTACAATAACTCGGACTATTTTATTCTCGGAGCAATTCTTGAACAAGTAAGCGGTAAGACCTATAAGCAGTTGCTCCAAACCCAAGTTTTGGAGCCCCTAAATATGACATCTTCCGGACTTATTGACGAGGAAACAATCCTGGGTAAGCTTGCCCGTGGCTATGTCTACAAAGACTCCCTATACAAAAATGAGCCGTACTCCCGCATCCAAAATTTCTATGCATCAGGAGCGATGTACTCGACAATTGACGATCTCTACCGCTGGGATCGAGCCCTGGATACCTATCAACTACTGGGCAAAGACGCTACGACGACGATGTTTACTCCCTCCAAAGAACTCGGCTACGTCGCGCTCGGCAGTTGGGCGTATAACTTGACCCTGCCGGGAGGTGCGAAGCCGTTATTCGTCGAGCGTCAGGGTAGCATTGGCGCTTTTCACAGCCTCAATCTGCGGGCTCCCGAGCAGGAAATCGACCTGATCTTACTCAGTAACCTCGAGAACTCCGACCTGTTCACGATCTACGCCAAAAAAGGACTGCCCTATGAACTGCTTCAAGTCATCTTCAAGCCTCAGGGCAACCGTGCTGAATAGCTTGATAGCTCGTACTCGTAGTGGCTTGCTTCGCTAAGTTCACAGAGCCCAGTGACACTCGCGGTCCATGTTCCTGAAATCATGACAAATGACAAATATTGTTTTTTGTCATTTGCTGGGTTACGGTTGGAGCAGAAACAGTAGCAAAGGGAGCTGGATATGCAGCAGCGGCAATTGGGCTCAGGTGGACCCCGTGTATCGCTCATGGGTCTTGGTTGTATGGGCATGTCGGATTTCTATGGTCACTCTGATGAACAAGAAAGCCTCGCCACGATCGGGGCTGCCATGGAGGCGGGGATTACCCTTTTGAACACGGGTGACTTCTACGGTATGGGGCACAACGAACTGCTCCTGCGCGAGGCAATCCGTCACCACCGCGACCGGGTTTTCCTGTCGGTCAAGTTCGGGGCACAGCGTGCGCCCGACGGGAGTTTCGTCGGCATCGACAACAGACCGGCGTCGGTCAAAAATTTTCTGTCCTACAGCTTGCATAGACTTGGCACAGACTACATCGACCTCTACCAGCCGGCACGTGTCGATCCGAGTGTTCCCATCGAGGAGACCGTTGGGGCAATTGCCGAGTTGATTCAGGCCGGTTATGTGCGGCACGTCGGTTTATCGGAGGCTTCTGCCGCAACATTGCGACGAGCCCATGCCGTTCACCCGGTCACGGCCCTGGAAGTAGAGTACTCCCTGGTTTCCCGCGAGGCAGAAGCCGAGTTGCTGCCGGTGCTGCGCGAACTGGGTGTCGGGCTTGTAGCCTACG
>JACMIX010000121.1 GCA_014380935.1 Gloeobacterales cyanobacterium ES-bin-141
ATGGATTTCGAACCAGAGTACGCAGCACCAGCCACTGAGCTACACCGATGCCAAGCGCCTGTGTCACAGGAATGAGTAGGGCGAGTGGTAAGCCAATACCCTGCCCCGGCGACATTCCAAAGCGTGTACGCAGGATGGAGAAGACCAGAAACCAGAAGAGATGGGTGATACCCCATCCTCCAGTAGTAGCTACAACCCACCAGAACCACAGTTGAACTTGCCGCGCTGTAGTCATCCTTTAAAGATGCTTAAAGTTCAGAATCTGAAGTGCTTCAGTATTCAGCAGGAGCACTATTACCCCAGATACTTCTCTAAAAAATTGGTACCCCCAACCGGATTCGAACCGGTGTCGCCTCCGTGAGAGGGAGGTGTCCTAGGCCTCTAGACGATGAGGGCGTACTCATCCTATTCTATGCAGCTGCCGTAACCTGCGGCAATACCTGGGCGGGCTCCGGCACCCCGGACAACTGGTCCATATTGACATCCTCCGCCACCTAAAGGAGGCGGATTCCCACCATCACTGGTGAGCTTTCCTGTTTCAATGCCACTGCCCTCAAGAACCATCTCTCTCAGGTCTTACGTCTGCTCCACAGGCGTTTCGACTCTCCGCAAGCCCTGCGGCGAGTATATTGTGGGCCGCGTTCACGTCCCGGTCATGGACACACCCGCACTCGGGACAGGTCCACTCCCGGATACTCAGCGGCAACTTACTCAAGATGTGTCCGCAAGTCCCGCAGCGTTTGGTGCTGGGGAACCAACGGTCAATCTGCACCAGGGTCCGTCCGTACCACTGGCACTTGTAGGTCAATTGACGCACCATCTCACCCCAACCTGCATCCGAGATAGCGCGGGCGAGTTTATGGTTCTTGACCATATTCTTCACTGCCAGGTCTTCTACCACGACCGTTTGGTTCTCACGGACGAGTTTGGTCGTCAACTTATGCAGGAAGTCTTTGCGGCAATCGGCAATCTTCGCGCTGACACGGGCAACTACCCGCCGTGTACGCTCGCGGTTGCGACTTGCCTTCTGTTTGCGGGCGAGTGCTTTGTGAGCCCTACGCAAACGCCGGTAGTGCTGGTTGAAGTGCCGGGGATTGGTCACCTTCTGCCCGTCGCTGGTCGTCACCAGAGCACTGATACCGGCATCAAGGCCAATCACTCGGTCCACTGGTTCGAGCGGCGCTATGTCGGCATTCACCAACAATGAGACATGCCACCGTCCGGCAGGGTCAAGCTTGACCGTCACCGTGGAAGGTTCGGCTCCATCTGGAAGCGGTCTGCTCCAGACAACCGGCAAAGGCTCGTCGCACTTGGCAAGATACAACCGTCCCGCCTTGAAACGGAAGGCGGAGCGGGTGAATTCGGCACTTCCTCCATGGTGCTTTTTCTTGAAGTTGGGGTACTTTGCCCGCCCGGCCCAGAAGTTGCTGAACGCCTTTTGAAGATGGCGCAAAGCTTGTTGGAGCGGGACGCTACTCACCTGGTTCAGAAAAGAGAGGTCATCCTGTTTTTTCCAGTTGGTGAGCATCGCAGAACTGGCCGGGTAGTCGATGCGCTCCTTGCGCTCGTACCAGGCTTGGGTCCTGGCCGCGAGGGCGCGATTGAATACCAACCGCACACAACCCATCGTGCAGCGCAACAGGGATTCTTGCGCGGCAGTTGGGTAGATGCGGTAACGGTAAGCTCTTTCCATCCTTTACATTTTAGGCCAAATTCTGTGAAGTTGCTTGCCTTGAGGCAGGCTTTCCTATCCCTCCGATGCCTGTACGCCGATAGGCGGTGCTTGCACGCAGCAGTTTCCCGGAGGTTACGATAAGACGTGCAGTCAACCGGCCGCGAATGATCGTAATTGCCAACCGCTCCTCCACTCGACCCCGTCCGGATCAGCAGCGCTTTTTGGACAACTATCGGGGCGGACGGGCAGGTTTGACCGCGACTCCCGGAGCAGGCAAAACGACGCTGCTCATCGAGCTATTTTTACAGTGGGTCGATGCGGGCATTGCCCCCGAGCACATCTTGCTGGTCAGCTATACCCGGGCTGCGAGCGCACACTTTCGTGCCCGGCTGCTGGCCGCACGGCCCGCTCTCGCCAACCACAACCTCGACATGAGTACCATCCATGCCTGCGCTCACCGGCTCATCAAACCGCATCTGGAGCGCTGGGGCTACGATCCCCAGCAAACGGTACCGGCGGCCGATTTTCAACGCAGGCTATGGCTCGAGCGGCTCGTCGGGGAGTGGCTGCGTCTGCGGCCCGAGCAATGGCAGAGTTTCCTGGTCGCGGGGACGGCCCAGGACGAGCGCCAGCGCTGGCAACTCAAATTAATCGCGCTCGCCGAGGAGGGTGTCTCGCTTGCCAAGCACTACCGCCTGCTGCCCTGGCAGGTTGAGGAATTGGCAGCACGCTTCCCGGAGCGTTTTTTCCTCCAGCTCACGGCCGGGGTTTACGGTGCCTACCAGCGACAGCTCCAGGCGGCCCATCTGCTCGACTTCGATGACATGGTGGGTCTCGCGGCCGAGTTGCTCGAAGTCGATGCGCAGGCCTGCCGCTACTGGCAGAGCTACTACAGTCACATCCTTGAGGACGAGGCCCAGGACTCTTCTGAGGCCCAGCAACACCTCCTCGAACTGCTCAGCGGACCCGAGGGCCACTGGGTCCGGGTCGGGGACCCCAACCAGGCCATCTATTCCTCGTTCACCTCGGCCAATCCCCGCTTCTTGCGGGACTTTTGCACCCGTCACGCCCATTACCAGTTGCAGCTATCGGCCCGCTCAGTACAGCCCATCGTCGATTGTGCCAACCGCCTGGTGGTCGGGATTCACAAAAGCCACCCCCACCTCCCGGCCCGGCAGACCTTTTTTGTGCAAACTATCGAACGTGCGCCCGAGGCACCCGAGTGCGGTCGCCACTCAGAACCTCGCATCTGGCAGGTCAGGACCCGCAACGAAGAAGTACATGAGGTAATCCGCCGCGCCTGCCGCTACCTCGAGACGTACCCGGAGCACTCGGCAGCCATCCTGACCTTCGCCAATAGCCACCTCGACGAATTCGCCCGTGTCCTCGGTCGCCAGCAAATCCCCTTTATTGACCGCCGGGCACTCACAGCGGGCAAACTGGTCGAACTGCTCACCCAGGCGGTGCGCTGGCTTACCCAGCCCCTCGCGCCGAGGCGGGTGAAGGCAGTATTTACCCTGGTGCAGGGTTTCGAGCAGAGCAACCGCGTCCTGTACCTTGTCAACAGCCTGGATCTACCCCGGTGGCTCGCCGGGGCAAATGCCTGGGAGGGCTCTACGGCCTGGCGACAACTGAGCGAGCCGGACAAATCGCGCTTCCTCGAGACCAGTACCCGGTTGCTCGGCCTCTATGCCCGGCGGGGTGCTCCCCTGGATGTCCTGGTCCTGGAGGCGCTCGGTCTATTTGGTACCACGGCCCAGATCCAGTTGACCGCGGAGGCGCTCGCCCGGGGGATCGCGGCCCTGGGCGAAGTCCAAACTGTCGAAGAATTGGCCCGCTTCCTCGATCACCAGACCGGCACGGAGCGGCTGCTGCGCTGGGTACCCGTCGATGATCAGGCCCAGACCGAACAGCGCGGCACCATCGAGCTGTGTACCCTCCACTCGGCCAAAGGCCGCGAATGGGACGGCGTCTTGATAGCGGGAATTACCGCCTACGCATTTCCCACCACCTACACCGATACCTTCCAGGGAGAACTCGAGTACCTGACCATATATCCCGAAGCCCAACTCAAAGCCGAGTTGCTGACCAGCTTCGGGGTAGCATCGGTAACCAACCCGGAGCCCGTGATGAAGGATGCCATCATCCAGGAGCGCCTACGCCTGCTGTATGTCGGCATGACCCGGGCACGGCGCTATTTGAGCCTGAGCGCCCACGGCACCCAGGCTCCGGTGCTGGGGTGGCTCGCCGGTGAGGAGTGGGCCTGATGCGCCTGAAGATTTGCGGGCTGACGGACGCGGCCCAGGCCCATGCCATTGCCGGTCTTGGTGTCCATGCCCTCGGGTTCATCTGTGTGCCGGGCACACCTAGATACGTCGATCCGACCCGGCTTGCAACTCTCACCTGTGCCTTACCACCCTTTGTCGAGCGAGTCGGCGTCTTCATGGACGCGTCGATTGAAACCATCCAAGCGACAGTTCGTCTGGGCGGAATTACCGCACTCCAGCTGCACGGCGAGGAATCCCCCGCCCAGTGCGCCCGTCTCGGGCTTGAGCTGCCGGGGGTAAGCCGCATCAAGGCCCTGAGAATCCGCGACCCCCAGGACCTTACACAGGTCCGTGCCTACCACGGTGTTGTCGATGCGGTGCTGCTCGATGCATGGCATCCGGAGCGGGCGGGCGGTACGGGTCTGACCATCGATGGCCGCTGGCTGGTAGACTTTGAGGCGGGTATGCCCTGGATCCTTGCCGGTGGCCTCACCCCCGATAACCTCGGCGAAGTCCTCGACCAACTGCACCCCGATGCGGTAGACCTTTCGAGCGGAGTCGAGACCCGGCCCGGCATCAAAGACCTCGATAAAGTTGCCCGAGTCCTCAGTATCGTTCAACGACACTCCCATGCCACCGCTTGAACAGCCTTCCGCTCAGCCTGACCCCGTTTTCAATGGTTACACGATCCCGTTTCTGGTCTTCCTCAGTCTCACGGGTCTAACCAATCTCATCCCCGGCGGCACCTATGTCGTCTACCCACTCAAGACATTCCTGGGTGCGGGCCTGCTCTGGTACTACCGCAAGGAATACCTCGAACTCAAAGACTGGCGCTTCCACTGGAGTGCTGTCGTGGTCGGGTTGCTAGTTTTGGTGCTGTGGGTGGGACTCGACGCCTACTATCCAAAACTTTCCCCCTCGCCGGGGTTCAACCCATTCACAACCGGCAACCCGGTCACTGACTTTTTGATGGCATCGGTTCGGCTGGGTGGCTCGTTCCTGGTCGTCCCCGTGCTGGAGGAGTTGTTCTGGCGCTCCTGGCTGCTGCGCTTTCTCGTAGACCAGGCGGACTATCGCCGGGTACCTCTGGGACACTTCACCTGGTTTTCGTTTTTGGTTGCAAGCATCCTTTTCGGACTGGAGCATGATCGGTGGCTTGCAGGTATTGTGACAGGCGCTCTATATAGCGGCCTGGTCTACTGGCATAAAGAAATCCGCTCACCCATCGTGGCTCACGGTGTAACCAACTTGAGTTTGGGTATTTATATCCTTATGACAGGCAACTGGTCGCTCTGGTAATAATTCAGTTCCCAGTCCCATAGGCGAGCGTTAGATCCTTACCTTGACTGGGATAAACTGTACTCTATATTGCCTTTCCAGCAGCAGGCTGCGAAATGCTGCCTTGTTTACAAGTGTCGCAATCCGGGAGCTCTTTGCCACGTGGCTCAACCAAACATCGACTTCCAGCTTGCGCCAACCCTGGTCTTCACCGCGGATGCCCTTTCCCACTTCGCCATCGTCGGCTGCCTGGAGCCGGTGCTCCAGTTGAGCGCCGGCAAAGCTTTCGTGACTCGCATGGTGCTGGACACGGTCACACTCAGCACCCACCCACGCTCGATCGGAAAATATCTGCGCTGCAAGGCACTCCAGCCTGTCACCCTTACTCCTACCGAGGCCCGCCGCTGTACCCAGATGTGGCTCGAGGGCTGGCCGGGTGACCTTGCAAGTTCCCTGGTCGTGGCAGCAGAGCGTGGCTGGACCCTTGTCTACTCGGCAGTTCCCTTGCTGCCCTCCACCTACGCACCTGTGCAAATGGTCAGCAGCACGCAGATACTCCTGCTGTTGGCCGAGAGTGACCTGCTCTCGCTTGAGCAGGCTGACCACTATTTGCTATTGATGAAGGAGCAAGGACTCAATTCTCCCCTGGCAGCGATTGACCGTCTGACCTTGCAGCGCTGGCAGCGTCATGAGCTACAACTTTAGATGACAGTAGAGCCTGCGGGATCGGCGCTTGTGTGCAGCCGGTGGGAGCAATGCCATAGAATGTAGACATTGTTAACTTTCTTTACTGTCTTCACGGGAGATGGCCGTGGTTTCTGTCGGGAATCGAAATATGTTTGCCCTGGTTGAAGAAGACCTCAAGGAGATGACTCAAAACTTGAAGCGTCTTGTGGGGGCCAAACACCCGGTTTTATATGCAGCGGCCGAGTACCTGTTCGACGCGGGCGGCAAGCGCATCCGGCCAGCCATCGTCCTGCTCGCGGCGCGAGCGACCCAGGCCGGTAACCCGACCGAGCGGCACCGGCGTCTGGCTGAGATTACCGAGATGATCCACACAGCCGCACTGGTTCACGACGACGTTATTGACACAGCCGAAGTCCGGAGGGGCATCGCCACGGTCAATGGTCACTTCGGCAACCGGGTGGCAGTGCTTGCAGGAGACTTCTTGTTTGCCCAGTCATCCCTTTACCTGGCGCGTCTGGGTAGTCTCGAGGTGGTTGAGTTGTTATCGATCGTCATCGCTGACTTTGCCGAGGGTGAGATCCTGCAGAACCTCAGCCAGTTCGATGCCAGGCTGACTTTTGACACCTACATCGACAAGAGTTTCTACAAGACGGCTTCGCTAATGGCCGGTAGTTCGCGCGCGGCGGCGGTTTTGAGCGGCAGCCCTGTCGAGGTATGCAATGGTCTTTATGACTATGGCAAGCATCTCGGAATCGCTTTTCAGGTCGTCGATGACCTGCTCGATTTCACGGGCTCGACCGAATCGCTCGGTAAACCGGCCGGCTCCGACCTCCAGCAGGGTAATTTGACCGCTCCCGTTCTCTACGCTCTTGAAGAAATTCCCTACCTGGCCGAATTTATCGACCGGCAGTTCTCAACCGAAGGGGACCTCGAAAAGGCTCTGCAACTGGTGCATACCACCCACGGCATCGAGCGCAGCCGTGAGCTGGCCCGGACCCACGCGCGCCAGGCAGTTCAATCCCTCGATGTGCTGCCCTCCTCGCCCGCCCGTCAGGCGCTCATCAATCTGGCCGACTACGTTCTCGAACGCGTGTATTAGTCATCAGCTTACCGACTTAAGCTCCTCAAGCGAAACAACCTCGAGTGCGGCTGCGTGGGTTGCAGCCAGGACTACGGGCGGTGCAGTCCCGGCTTCAAGGGCTTCTTTCCAGCGTGCGACACACAGGCACCACTTATCTCCCGGCCTTAAGCCGGGAAATCCCCCTGTTGGAGTGCTGAGGTCGTTTCCGCTCAGCCGGGTGAAGGC
>JACMIX010000122.1 GCA_014380935.1 Gloeobacterales cyanobacterium ES-bin-141
AGCCCGCGGCGAACCGGCAGAAGCGGGCGGGTCGAGGCCAGTCTCAATTCGAAGCGCGAAAGGACCGTGGCGAGCACCAATTTCATTTCATAAAGGGCAAAGGCCATGCCGATGCAGCGGCGATTACCCCCACCGAAGGGCAAGAACTCGTAGGGCGAGAAAGTGCGCTCCAGGAAACGCTCCGGCCGAAAGCGCTCGGGCTCGGGATAAGTCTCGGGCCTGCGGTGGGCCAGGTAGATATTGGGCATCAGGAACGTCCCGGCCTCGTACTCGCGCTCGAGGATGCGGACGGGCTGTTTGGGAATGCGCGCGAAAGCCAGCATGGCCACCGGGTAGATGCGTAGCGTCTCAGAACAAACGGCACTCAAATAGGGCAACCGGGAAATAGCCTCGGGATCGGGGGATGGTCCAAGATCCTCTAGTTCGGCTACAAGACGTTCGCGTACCTCAGGCTGTTGATGAACCCAGTACAGAGCCCAGGAGAGAGCCGTAGCCGTCGTTTCATGCCCGGCAATCAGTAGCGTGATCAGCTCATCGCGCAGTTCGATGTCGCTCATGG
This sequence comes from Gloeobacterales cyanobacterium ES-bin-141, assembly GCA_014380935.1. Lineage (GTDB taxonomy): Bacteria > Cyanobacteriota > Cyanobacteriia > Gloeobacterales > Gloeobacteraceae > JACMIX01. The sequence goes on from JACMIX010000122.1 coordinate 560, forward strand.
AGTTGCCCTCCTCATCGCGGGCGGCAAGTAACAGGCCCAGGATATCCGTGGCCTGCGGGTCGAGGTTCTCTCGCCGTGCGCGGATCTCGGCGTATAAAAGGTCGTCGATCTCAGCAATCTGAGCCAGCAGCTGGCCGTAAGGACTCCAGGTACCAAGGTCGTGCGGCACCAGCAAGCGCAGGGCCGCTACCAGGGCCGAGGAGGATGAATCGAGCATCTCACCCACGAGCCGCACCAAATTTCCCAAGCGCGGACCCTCCCCCAGGCCGAAGATCGCCTGCAAAATTACCTGAAGCGAGATGCGCTGCATCGTACGGCGTACAAAGAAGGGGGTACCCACATCCCAGTGTTCCATTACTTCCCCGGTCAGTTCGCGGATTAGCTGACCATAAGAACGCATCCGGTCGCCGTGGAAAGGCGGTAGCAAGAGCCGCCGCTGCTGCTGGTGACGCTCACCGTCAAGCAAGATTAAAGAGTTGGAGCCAAAGGTTACTTGCAGAGAGGACGCCTCGTTGCCCCGTCCCGAATCAAACAGGTCCGGATCGGGAGTAAAAATCTGCTGGATAGCCCGTGGGTCACTGAAAAGAACAACCGTTATCGGTGAATAGATGCCGAGGCGCATCGTGAACGGATCACCGTAGCGGTGCGCGGTGTCCTCGAGATAGGTGGTCGGATTGCCGAGCCACTGCAATAGCTGGAACAGCGGCGGTGAAGCAGGACCGGCAGGCAAAGACATGGTAGAGCTCCCTGGCAAACAGCTTTTAATTCCGTTGTACAGGCACCAGCTAAGGGTGTCAGCGTTTTTTACTACCTCGATGCTGCGTGTGGTGGGTCGGCCACTGGCCGCTGGACGTCGGCGAGGTCCGGTGAAGCAGGTTTTCCTTTGACAAGCAGTGCTGAACCCGGTAGGGTTATTGTGCCTACTAATTAATTAATAGAAAGTATGGCAATCCTGCATGCTCTTATAGGTCAAGTGGTGCGTCTACTGCCAATCTGCTACACCTCTATCGGGGTGTTCTCAGCAATCGTCCTGCACGTCTTCCCCGTTGGCGCTCAGATTCACCGTGGCCCACAGCCGGACATAGTCATTGATGTGCCCACTCGTCTTGGGGTGATCCAGGGGGTCCTCAAAGCCTTCGGCGACCACTACGTTTTTCCCGAGGTTGCCCAAGAGGCGGAGGAGTCCATCCGCCTGCGCCTGCAACGTAAGGAGTACGACGGCATCACCAGTGCAAAGGCGCTAGCTGAGACCATGACAACGGATTTGCGTGCGGTGACGCATGATGTCCACGCAAAAGTGCTCTACAGCAGCATTCCACTGCCGCAACACGAGCAGAGCGAACCCACCCCAGCGCAGATGGAGCAGTATCAGCGCGATGCGGCAGTTGAGAACTTTGGTTTTGAGAAAGTCGAGCGCTTGAGCGGGAACGTGGGCTATTTGGAGTTGCGCAGCTTTGCAGATCCGGGGATTGCCGCCAGTACGGCGGTTGCTGCAATGAACTTCCTCACCAACACCGAGGCACTCATCATCGATTTACGCCAGAACGGGGGCGGCAGTCCGGAGATGGTTGCTCTGCTGTCGAGTTATCTATTTGACTCAGGCGAACCCGTCCATCTGAATGACATCTACCATCGCCCAGACAATAGCACCAGGCAGTTCTGGACACTCCCATACGTGCCGGGGCGGCTGTATTTGGAGAAAGAGGTTTATATCTTAACCAGCCGGGGCACCTTTTCAGCAGGGGAGGAATTCGCCTACAACCTCAAGCACCTAAAGCGCGCCACGCTCGTTGGCGAAACCACTGGTGGAGGAGCTAATCCCGGCGAGCTTTTCCGTGTTGGCAAACATTTCGACGTATTCGTGCCCACGGGTCGGGCCATAAACCCAATTACAAAAACTAACTGGGAGGGGAGCGGGGTGAAACCTGACATCGAGGTACCGGCGGAGCAAGCGCTCAAAACAGCACATCAGGTCGCCCTGCGTAACTTGACCCAAAAGGCCACGGACGAGAAGCGCAAGCAGGAGCTTCAGAAAATGCTTCAAGAAGCGGAGCAGACCCGCCCTTGAGCAGCATGGACCTGTCTACGAGAGCTGGTTTTCCTATCGCGCGGATATTTGTGAACCCCCCTGGAGTATGCAGTCTGCCAGACACCAGTCTGCTCATGCCTAACATGGGTACACACCAAGGCGAGGGATGCGGCAATGACCTGGTTCGACACGGCCCGCTTC
>JACMIX010000015.1 GCA_014380935.1 Gloeobacterales cyanobacterium ES-bin-141
ATACGAAATCATCCCGAAGTCGAAGGGTTTTACCTGGCTCTACGAGGCCGCCCTCCCCTACGTGGAAGCCGTCTTCTACCGCACTGCTCCCTTCCGGGGCACCAAATCCTACAACGCCCAGGCGAAGCAGGTGCCCGAGGACCAGCAGGATTTCCACTTCGGTATCCTCTACGCAGATGTATTCCCGGTGGGCACCGCCGGTATCCCGCCCACGCTCCTGATGCAGGACATGTTCCACTTCCTGCCCTCCTACCTTGTCGAGTACTACTCGAGGCACTGTCGGGGCGAGCAGGACATGCTCATCCAGTTGGGTATCAGCTTCCAGCGCTCCATGTACTGCGTTACCTCCGCCGTTATCCAGGCGCTGAGGGCTGCCCTCTTCTACCCACTCGATGATTCGAACCCCCGGCACCTGGAAGCTAACCGCCGCTTCTTCGAAGGCCAGCTCGATCGCTTCTTGCGCCCGGAGGCCCGCTTGAAGGATATCCAGCGCCAGGACTACCGGTAGGAGTTTGGGATGCCCGATATCATCGATATCGCCGTGAGTAACGACAGCTTCAAAACCCTGGTCACCGCCGAACAGGTGGCCCGCTAGGTGGAGACGCACAAGGGACCCGGCCCCTTCACCCTCTTCGCTCCCACCGACGCAGCCTATGCGAAGTTGCCCGTCGGCACGATCATCACCCTCGTCCAGAACCCGCCCCAACTGGCCCGCATCCTCACCTACCATGTCGTACTGGGCCGATGGAAACAGGCTGACATCGCCCAGGTTACCTCCCTCACCTCCGTGGAAGGAGCGGAAATCCGGGTGGACTGCTCGGAGGCATTCGAGGTCAAAAACGCCACGGTGATCGCAGCAGACATCGAGGCGAGCAACGGTGTCATCCACGTGATCAACAACGTGATGCTCATGGGATAGCAAAGCCTGAGCGGGCAGCAGTGAGAAAAATGAACTACGGATACGATTACCGCGCACTCTACCTGCCCAAAAGTTGGACTGATGATCACGAGCGCTGCGATTGGATGTCACCAATCACTTCTCAATGGCCTGATCCTGAATAATCCAAGTGCGTAGGACCTCTGCTTGCGACTGAGTCAATGCTCCTCCACGGGTATAAGCGGGTGCCGAAGCGGTGGTTTCGTTGGTGGACCCGTCCTCGCTCGCATCGGGAGCAGGTTCGGTCGCAACCAGCGGAGCACGGCGTCTGGGAATGATACTGGTACTACCGGACGGGATCTGGTTTGGCGGAGCAGGGACGTTGTAGCCCGGCAGGGTCGTGGGCGCGGGCTGTTCGATGCCGATACCAATCTGGGTTGCGCCCGAGGTGCGTCCGACCTGACCGTGGAAGCCCGTGTAGGAGAGGACCTGGCCGCCCTGGCCCGGTACGACGTACTGCATGAGTGCTTCGTAGGAGTCAAGTTGCGCTGCACGCTGAGTCCCGCGTAGGCTGTGACAACTGGTGCAAGTCCCGGCCAGCATTGGTCTGACGTCTCGCTGGTAAGTGTACTGGGGCTCGGTCTTGAAGCTGACGCTTATGGGAGCGGGCAATTTGAGTTGTTTGGAGCCCTCAATCGTAAGGGTGTATTTCTGACTGTAGGCAAGTGGTCGTTCGGGGACGAAGGTTGCCGATGTCTTGTTGATGGTGACCTGTCCACCTAGATCCGGTTCAAGTTTGAGACCGAGATCTTCGCCTTTCTTGATTGGCAACTCAGCTGCGAAGGACAGTTCGATGGGTAGCTTTATGCGCGCGCGCTCCTCACCCTCAGCTGGGTTTGACTTGAGCAATTTAAGCGCGCCGCTGCTTTTGGGAACAGGTTTGTCGGGGCTGTCTTTACTCGGGTCGGCTTTACCCGTGGGATTATCTGGAGCCGGTGCGCTAGCGATCTGAGTGGTGGGACTGAAACTTAGAAGCGAAGCCGCGTCGTAGTAGGTACTCCACATGCGCAGTGAGGCTGGTTTTTTGTTCCACTCGGCCCGCGAAATCTGGACGTCGAGGAGCGGGGCTACCAGGGAGCGGTTTTTACCGTTGATGCTGATGCGGGCTATCTGCGCCTGGCTGGATTTGAATACGTTACTGATTTTCTGGCGGGCAAGTGCTTCTGCCTTACGCACCAGGTCACCGTAGGAACCGCCACTGCTCGTGACCGTGGCACTGAGAGGTTCATCGCTGCGAACCGGTGGCGAGAGAGTAGCCGAAAGCCCCGTTGCCACCACGACGGTAATTGCAAGACAGCCCCATACTCCCGCTCGTCCCATGACCCACTCCCGATTGACGATCCGACCTAGTATTCCCGCTTTGGGGCATGTTCCTCTACTCGGTCTGGTCGTCCTCGGGAATAGGGCACCTGCCTTCGAGGGCTCCTAGTGGGTGCTGGACCGGCAGGCCGGACGAGCGAGGAAAAACGCCAAGTCCAGGTTTGAGCTTGCGCAACTGCACGCAGTGGCGGACAGCCCCGGTTAAAGGCAACTCGAACGCGTCCACCTCGGCAATCTCGGCTCCCAGGGCCGAGCAGGCCCGCGCCAGTTCCACTTCCTCAAGCACTTCCCAGTTGCCCCGATAGAGCACAGCCGACCCGCCTACTTTGACAAAGGGCAACCCGTATTCGGCACAAACGTTTGCGGGTGCCACGGCTCTCAGCAGAGCCAGGTCGTAGCTTTCGCGGTGTTCGCGTCGGTGGGCGAGATCCTCGGCGCGAGCCGTGAGCGCGCGGGTATTGGTCAACCCGAGCGTTTGGACAACCGAGGAGACGAAACCGCTTTTCTTGCGGACCGAATCGAGTAGTACCACGTACCATTCAGGACGGCAGATGGCCACGGGTAGCCCCGGAAAGCCTGCACCTGTACCGATGTCGATGACGCTCAAATCCGCCGCGGGCATAGTTATGACTCCTCTTAGAGAGTCCCACAGGTGCTTCTCCCAGAACTCGGTGCGCTCGGTAATGCGGGTCAGGTTCAGCCGCTCGTTACCGGCTATGACGAGTTCGTAGAGGCGCTCGAACTGGTGGATTTGCAGCGAGTCTGGTTGCCAGTCCAGGTCGGGCCAAATCTCCGCGAAAGTATCCGTTTCGGACAACATACCAGTGTCTCTTGAGTGGCTTGCAGAGGGCTCTATTGTAGTCACGAGTAGTTCACCTGTGCAGAGCACCTGTACCAGTTCTTTTCTGCGGCTTTTTTTGTTAAGTTGTTATAAGCACCTTCCAAAATATACAAACCGATAGATGACTTTCTTTAATGCTTCAGAGCCTATCTTGCGCCGCAAGCAACATGAGCTGGATTTTCAGGATTTACAGGGACTTTTGTGCTTCCGCTGGCGGGTTGGTAGCAAGACCCTGCTCAAGACGTCATACAGCCGAATCGATCAGGTTTTCATGTTGTGGGGATTGCTGACGGCAGCGATGTTCATCACAGCCCAGTTTCTCCCGCTCGACTGGAGCACTCAGGCTGTTCTGTGGTCTGTGCTCACACTGGTTGGGACCGTAGCGATGATCGGGTTGAGCTGGTTCTGGGTAGTTGTGGAGCGTGCCGCCTGGCTGGTAGGCAGTTGGGTTTTGCTCATCGCGGTGGGTCTTGCCCTGACTGATTACAGCATCTTCATGGCCTGGGGAGATGTCATGCTCCATCTAGGTTCGTTGTGGCTCGCAATCAGTGCCCTCGGTTATGTGATCACAGGGTGTAGCCTGCGCTCACGAGCACTCGTCCTGGCGGGGATTGTGCATTTGTTCAGTGCGGCGGTCGTGTTCTACATCAGCGATTGGCAGTTTCTACTGACTGGCATTGTGATGGCAGGTAGTCTACTGCTGCTTGGTGAGTCCCAGTGGGACATGCGCCCGCCCATCGACTACCGTCTCTTAGAAGCCCAAAAACAGTTCAACCGCGAGCAGCATTTGCGCCGGTCGGCTTCGCACTTTGAGCACGATGTCCAGTCCTGATTTCTGCACAACACCGGACAGAGGATCGGCACCACCGGCAGTTTCACCAATCTGGGCCGCTAGATATTGACGCGATTGGTCGTTACCCTAGACACAAAGGGTTTATTGTCTCCCATGGCTCAGGCGCTCGATTATCTCCGGCAGTTTTTTATCCAGCCCCTCTTTCAAGTGGGCGATACGGCCATCTCGGTCAGCTCGATCCTGGTTTTTCTGATCTTGACGAGCTTGACACTGCTGCTTGCCCGCCAGGGTCGCAAAATCGTTCATCGGCTGGTGGGGGACAGGCTGGAGGCGACCCTGGCCAATGCCCTCGACCAGACCGTCAACATTGCGATTATTGTGATTGGGGTCTACATTGCCCTACAGTTTGTCGGGGTCGATGTCAGTGGTCTGGTTGTGCTCGCCGGGGCATTGGGAGTCGGTATCGGCTTTGGCCTCCAAAATATCGCCTCCAACCTTATTTCGGGCGTGATTATTTTGCTTGAGCGGCCCATCTCGATTGGCGACCGGGTAACGGTCGGAGACACAATTGGCGATGTAGCAAACATTGGTCTGCGCTCGACGGAGATTATTACTCCCGACAACATCATGATCATCGTTCCCAACACCGAGTTCGTAAGTGACCGCGTCATCAACTGGACCCGAGGGCGTCCCCAGACTCGGGTTCGCTTGCCGGTGGGAGTGGCTTACGGTACCGACCTCAGTCGGGTGAAGCAAATTATGCTCGGAGTGGCCCATGCCCAACCCAATGTGATCAGCTCCCCGGCACCCGAGGTCTGGTTGATCAGTTTTGGGGAATCTTCACTTGACCTCGAACTTCTCGTCTGGGTAGAGGCCCCCAACCTAATTCCGCGACTACGCTCGGAACTGAACTTTGCTCTTGAAGCAGCCTTCACAACCCACGACATCACGATTCCTTTTCCACAGCGCGATGTACGAGTTGTGTTTGATGCCAATGGCAACGGTTCGGCTACAGCTGCAGAAAAGCTTAACTCCGTACGCCGTCCTGACAAGGATTGACATCGCAGTATCGAGTAGACTCTCACGGACAGTTCAGATCGAGATGCTGTTGATTACTAGCGACGGCTTCAAGTAGGTGTAGGGGATAAGACGTTTGGTATTGTTCAGGTCTATTTGCCTTTCTACGACGTTCAACCGCTGCTGAAAGCGCTCGACAACCGCTTGGGCGGCTGGATCTTCGAAGGTGTAGTACCCCAAACGATCGAAACGGTAGGCCGAGAGGACGAAGATAGTCGACAACTGCTCTGCAGCCCGCTTGGGTGGGGGCAAGGTAGGGAGGAGCGCACCGGGACCAACCGGGGCCACTGTGTCCGAGTCCCTGGCCGTAATTTTGCTATAGGCCGCCAGGGGCATGTTGGGTGTAAAGGCCATGTACTCGTACTGGGCGAAATTGATTGCCGAGTGCAGCGGGCCACAGGTGAAGATCACGATTGTCACCAATTCGACCAGGCCGTCCAGGGAGACCGGTAGGGAGATGCCCTTGAGTTTGCCACCATCCGGGGCTGCAAGACTCTGCGCCCACGCCTGCAGTTCGCCGTCGTCTTCGAGGTCGTTCGCACCGTAGTAAAGACCCAGGTACTCCCTGACGTAGTCTTTGATGGCGTCCCACAGCAACTGGCCGTCGTCGCGGTAGGGGTAGTGGGGCATC